>NZ_JAUBRJ010000006.1:24301-40162 GCF_036701805.1 Microcoleus sp. N3A4 | reverse complement strand
CAAATCAGCGACATCAAACCGCTAGAATCCTTGACTAACCTGACTGAGCTAGTCCTCAGCTTCAATCAAATCAGCGACATCAAACCGCTAGAATCCTTGACTAACCTGACTGAGCTAGTCCTCAGCTTCAATCAAATCAGCGATATCAAACCGCTAGAATCTTTGACTAACCTGATTGAGCTTGACCTCATGGAAAATCCGATCGCCCCTAAAACTTGCCCTCTCAAACCAGAGTCTATCTGTAAGTGGGAAGCACCAACTAAACCATAAAACTTTACAGTGACGCCCGATCGCACTTAAATATTTCAGTGGCGAAGGATAAATTGGGTATTCACCAGAAAAACCCGTGAAGCGCAGCTATCCCGTAGGGAATCGCCCTTATTGACTAAAAGCGATCGCACACCAACATCCTCCTACAAATCAGCAGCGTGCTGTTTCAATTTATCCAAAGAAACGTATTCCAAAGTCAAGGCGTGAGTCGCAGCCAAAACCACAGGCGGCGCAACTCCCGCATCCATTGCTTCCTTCCACCGAGACGCGCACAAACACCAGCAATCCCCAGGTTTCAAACCGGGAAAGTTTAATTCGGGAACGGGAGTGCTCAAATCATTTCCATTCGACTTGGTGAATGTCAAAAACTCTTCCGTCAGTTGAGCGCAAACTGTGTGGGCCCCGAAGTCACCGCCGCCTGTATTGCATTGGCCGTCCCGATAATAGCCCGTCATTGGCGAAGTGCAGCAAGTCTCTAATTTTCCGCCCAGAACATTTGTAGCCTCTGTCACCACGATCGCAACTCCTGTGCAAAACTCTTTGATTTAATTTTACATCTTATGTTTTACCAAAAAAGTTTTTTTATATGAATTTTTCCATTGCAAAGTTAATAAACTTTTGTCCTCTCCGTTCTACTTCTTGCTTTTTCACCACAATAAATCCTTTACTTTCAAAGAAGGGTTTGGCTGTAATGCTGGCTTCTGTAAATAACTTTTTAATTCCTAGGTTTCGGGCTTTAAAATCAATTTGTGCTAAAATCAGCCTGCCAACTCCTTGTCTTTGAAAATCTTGATGACAGTAAAAGCGATCGATATGACCGTTTGCTTCCAACTCCCCAAAACCAGCAATTTTATCACCCTCTTCTGCTACGAAGGTAATTTTACTGCTTAAACTTTTAGTCCAACTTTCGAGATCGATATCTGCTGGTGCCCAAGCATCTACTTGTGCTTTTGTGTAATGTCGAATATTTACTTCGTGCACGGTGTCGTAAAACAGTTTTACAATTTGTTGGGTATCCCCGATTTCGTAGGTTCGTACTCTCATAACTTATCTCACTTCGATCGCTTCTTTAATATTAATTTGGGATTTTTAACCGCTTCGGAACGCGGATGGATGTTGGCTTTTACCATTTTGTCTCATTTCTTGCAGGGCGATCGACCAAAATTTCTCGTCCATCCCTTGACAAACTCTACTGCTCTATGTTATTGAAGCAGAAGCAAACCTCACTCGAATTAACACTACATCAATCCAGCAGCTTAACGAATAAGGCTTGAAACTTATGACAGAAATTGGGCCCGATCCAAACCGACCTTATCCGATGGCAGACCAACGGCGCGTATGCTTCATCAAAAACTTTATTAAATCCCCCAACATTATCGTTGGCGATTATTCATATTACGACGATCCAATAGAGCCAGAAAATTTTGAGAAAAATGTACTTTACAACTACGGAAACGAGCGATTAATAATTGGCAAGTTTTGTGCGATCGCGACCAACGTCAAATTCATTATGAACGGTGCAAATCACAAACTAGACGGCATTTCAACTTATCCTTTTCCCATCTTTGCGAATGGTTGGGAAACAGCCATGAATTTATTAATCGAACTGCCAAGTAAAGGCGATACTGTCATTGGCAACGATGTTTGGATCGGCTATGAATCCATGATTATGCCAGGAGTCAAAATCGGTGACGGTGCCGTTATTGCCGCAAAATCCGTTGTAGTAAAAGACATACCCGCTTACACCGTTGTCGGTGGAAACCCCGCACATCCAATCAAACAGCGTTTCAGCGATGCTGAAGTTGCCCAACTATTAGAAATTCGGTGGTGGGATTGGGAAATTGACAAAATTACGCGCCATGTAAATTTGATTATGAACAGCGATATTCAAGCACTCAGCAATGCTGAATGAATTGGCCCGATGATTTCACAGTTTTAACTTTAGCAGGGTCGAAATTGAAAAAGCTTATGGGGGAAATGCCACGCCGATCGGCTTTATTATCGGCTTCGGAACAATCATCGGATTTATTGTAGGTCTGATTATTCTTTAGACAAATTGTTTGTAGTAAAGACTTGAGTCCTTATTAACTATCAGCCACAGAGAAGACAGAAGTCCTCACTACAAACTTACTTAGCTGGGCCCACACCCTCGATCGCAGCCTCAAGGGCGATCGATACATGAGTCCAATGAGTCCCCCCCTGACAAAAAGCCACGTAAGGCGGACGCAGAGGCCCGTCAGCCGAAAACTCCGACGTACTCCCATCAATAAAAGTACCTCCAGCCATCACCAACTGACTTTCATATCCGTGCATCGGAGCTGGGATAGGGTCTAAATAAGAGCCCACGGGAGAATTTTGCTGAACAGCCTTACAAAAAGCCACTAACTTATCAGCAGAACCGAATTCGATCGCCTGAATCACATCTCGTCTCCTAGCCAAAGGCATAGGATTCACTCGATAACCCAACTTATAAAAAACATAAGCCGTCAAATGATTGCCCTTCATCGCCTCCCCCACACAACCGGGAGCCATAAACAAACCCTGAAACAGCAACCGATTCAAATCAAAAGTCGCGCCGCCGCTGCTGCCAATTCCCGGCGCCGTCAAGCGACAAGTTGCCGCCTCCACTAAATCCGCCCTGCCGGCGACGTAACCGCCCGCAGGGACGATCGTACCCCCCGGATTTTTGATTAAAGAACCAGCTATCAGATCCGCACCCACAGCAGTAGGTTCGCAATCATCAACAAACTCCCCGTAACAATTATCGACAAAGCAAATTGTGCTAGGATTCTGATGTTTGACTATGGCGACGATTTTTTCAATCTCAGAAATAGACAAACTCGACCGCCAAGAATAGCCGCAAGAGCGCTGGATAAAAACCAGGCGAGTCTTTGCTGAAATAGTAGAGCTCAGTGCCTGCCAGTCCACACTTCCTTCGCGAGTTAGAGGCAACTCACGGTAGCTAATGCCAAACTCAATCAGTGAACCTTGACCTTGCCCCCGCAAGCCGATCACTTCTTCTAAAGTATCGTAGGGAGAACCAGCCACTGCCAACATTTCGTCACCAGGGCGCAGGATGCCAAAAAGAGCACAGGCGATCGCGTGAGTACCCGAAACAAACTGTACCCGGACAGCCGCGGCCTGGGCCCCTACCACTTCGGCAAACACCCCGTCCAAAGTCTCCCGACCCAAATCATCGTGGCCGTAACCCGTAACCCCTGCAAAATGGTGGACTCCAACCCGGTGGCTGCGAAAAGCTTTTAAGACTCTTTGAAGATTTTGCTTGACTGTCGCGTCAATACCAGAAAAAATCTGAAAGAGTGCCTGTTCTGCTTCCTGTAGCCGTGAAACGCTATTCATCTATACCTCGCTCACCCTTTGCGTGCGCGCTGTTCATTATGGCGTAGATGCGGCCCCTAGTTTGTAAACAAAATATATTCATGACGATTGCAACTTCCAAAAAAACTTCCCCTGATTGGCCTGTCATAGGCTTTATGGCCTTTCTGCACACCGGCGCTTTATTTGCTTTGCTGCCGGGTAATTTTAGCTGGTCTGCGGTCGGGCTGGCAGTATTCCTGCATTGGGTAACAGGTGGTTTAGGAATTACTCTCGGATTTCACCGCCTCGTCACCCACCGCAGTTTTCAAACACCAAAATGGCTAGAGTATTTTCTAGTTATTTGCGGTACCCTTTCCTGTGAAGGTGGCCCGATCGACTGGGTAGGAATGCACCGGTTACACCACATACATTCCGACACCGAAACAGATCCCCACGATTCCAATCAAGGTTTCTGGTGGAGCCACATGGGCTGGATGCTCTCGGATCTCCCGATCAGAGTTGAAATCCCCCGCTTTACTAAAGACATCGGCGACGACCCAGTATACAAGTTTCTCCAAGCATATTTTATCCCCATCCAAGTTGTCTTCGGTGTGTTGCTTTATTTATTAGGCGGCTGGTCTTTTGTGGTTTGGGGCGTGTTTATGCGGATCGTGGTGGTGTTCCACTGCACTTGGCTGGTTAACAGCGCTACCCACAAATTCGGCTACCGCACCTACGAGTCGGGTGATGGATCGACGAACTGCTGGTGGGTTGCCTTGCTCACCTACGGCGAAGGCTGGCACAACAACCACCACGCCTTTCAATACTCGGCTCGCCACGGTCTCCAATGGTGGGAAATCGACTTCACCTGGATGACAATTCAACTGCTGCAATCGCTGGGTTTGGCAACCAAAGTGAAATTAGCAGAAAAATAGCGATCGGCAATTAGTTATTGGTGATCGGTCATCTGTTCTTGACTAATGACTCGTGACCAATGACTAATCCAGTTTTTGCGATCGGGTATAGGTTGGGTTGAAGTAAGCTCGAATCCTCTGGTGCGATCGACCCAACCAAAACCAGAATCAGTTATAATAGAGTTGGGAACAAAAAATTTTGTTTGGCAGCCAAATTTTTTATTTTCAAGACAAAACGGTAATTTTTTTTTCAATCCTAATCCAAAATCTATCATTCATTATTTATTAGTTTGGGCAAGTGTTCAAAAAAACAGTTCACTACCTCAATCCAAACTTTTATCGGTGAATCCAGCTCGGCATCTAATCAGAAATCAAAAATAGAATGACAATTGCAACACAAGACAAACTCCAATACAATTGGAAGCACATTATTAGTTTAGCAGGACTTCATATCGGTGCTTTGTTCGCATTGCTTCCGAGTAACTTCAACTGGACAGCAGTTGGTTTAACAGTATTCATGCACTGGATAACAGGCGGTTTAGGAATAACTCTCGGATGGCATCGCCTGCTGACTCACCGCAGTTTTCAGACACCAAAATTCATAGAATACTTTCTAGCTTTTTGTGGAGCCCTGGCGTGTCAAGGAGGAATAATTGATTGGGTTGGGCTGCACCGCTTGCACCACACCAACTCCGACCAAAATGCGCTCGACCCTCATAATGCCCAGCAGGGTTTTTGGTGGAGTCACCTCGGCTGGATGCTGTATAAAGGCCCCGCCCACGCTGAAATTGCTCGCTGCACAAAAGACATTTCCAGCGACCCATTTTACCAATTTTTGCAAAACTACTTTCTCCCCATGCAAATCGCCTTTGGCCTGTTGCTCTACTTAGTAGCAGGCTGGCCCTTTGTAGTTTGGGTAATTTTTGTGCGTTTAGTTGCGGTGTATCACTGCACCTGGTTTGTCAACAGCGCCACTCACAAATTTGGCTACCGCACCTACGAAACAAATGATAGTTCTACTAACTGTTGGTGGGTAGCTGTCCTGACTTACGGCGAAGGCTGGCACAACAACCACCATGCTTATCAATACTCTGCCCGTCACGGGATGAAATGGTGGGAAATTGACTTGACTTGGATGACAATTCAAGTGCTCGAAGCACTCGGTTTGGCAAGTAAGGTGAAATTACCAGCAAAATAGCGACATGGGCATTGGCCAAACAGGGCATTGGGCATTGGTAATAACTCACAAATAACCAACAGTCAACAGTCAACAGTCAACAGTCAACTGCTAACTCACAACTGCCAACTGCCTAATTAGCCCGTTTTTGCTCGCCCCGGCCGCGCAAATATTCCGCTAAAAATGCCAATCCTCCCGAACCTACTATCAACAGCACGCTCAGAGCATTAATATCAGGTTTCACACCAGTCCGAATCCGGCTAAAAATTTCCATCGGCAAAGTTGTAGTCCCGCTACCTGCGGTAAAACTCGCAATCAAAAAATCGTCCATGCTGAGAACAAAAGACAGCAGACAACCCGAAACAATTCCGGGTATTAATTGAGGGAGCAAAACCTGAATAAAAGCCTCAACAGGCGTTGCCCCCAAATCCAAGGCAGCCTCTTCTAAATACGGGTTTAAATCTGCCAATCTAGTAGAAACAGCTAGAGCGATGTAAGCCAGACAAAACACAACGTGAGCGGCGACAATTGTCCACAAACTTAGAGGAATAGCCAGCGCCGCTAAAAATACCAGAGTAGCAACCGCGCTCGCAATATCTGGAATAATAATCGGCAAGTAGGAAACTCCCTGATATAAACTCTTGCCAGGAAAGCGGTAGCGGGCTAAACCAACGGCCATCAAAGTGCCTAGTACAGCCGAGATTGCAACCGCACAAACAGCCACTGTTAAACTGTTTCTCAGGGCAATTAAAATCCGCGTATCGCTAAATAATTTAACGTACCAATCTAAAGTAAATCCTTCCCAGCCAGCGCTAAAACGCGATTTGTTAAAGCTGTAAAATGTGAGTACCAATATCGGCAGGTACATATAAAAAAACATCAAAACGGCAAAGATCATCTGCCAAGAAACCTTAAATTTAGGTTTTAAGTACATATCGGCTTGTATTTCCTCCTGTGGATTGTCGGCGCTATTTTCCATATCTTGGTAATGGGGAATTGGTAATTGGTTGTTGTCAGTTGTTATTTGTTAGGAGCTACTAATAACCAGTAACCAATAACCAATAACCAGTAACTAATGACTAATAACTACTGACTAATGACTTCTTCAAATTGCATTACGATCGCCATATTTGAGCAAAAGGGCAATTCCGATACTCACTGCAAAAATCAATACCATACTCAGAGCCGAACCCAGCCCCCAATTTTGAGTCGCCCCCAAAAACTGATTGTAAATCAAACGAGCTGCAGTCATGCTCGAAGCTCCACCGAGCAACTCCGGATCGACAAAATCGCCCAAACTGCTAATAAATACTAGCAAAGAACCCGCAGCAATTCCCGGCATCGTCTGAGGTACTGTCACTTTCCAGAAAGTTTCCACTGGATTCGCGCCCAAATCCTGAGATGCTTCTAACAACCTGCGGTCTAACTTTTCCAAAGAAGCGTAGAGAATTGTCACGATATAAGGCAAATAACTGTAAGCCATGCCGATTAAGACTGCGGAACTTTGATTGAGCAATTCCAGAGGAGGAATGCCTACAAGTGCCAGCAGCGAGTTGAGAACCCCTGTAGGACGCAGAATTGTAATCCAAGCATACGATCGCAACAGCGAAGAAGTCCACAGCGGCAACACAAAGCCTAACAAAGTTAAATTCCGCCACTTTTTCGAGACATTGAGGGCGATCCAGTAAGCGACGGGAAATCCCAAGAGCAAACACAGAATAGTAGTCCCCGTTGCAAAAAAGATCGATCGACCCATCACCTGCAAATTCAGCGGCTCAAACACTCGCAGGTAGTTGCCGATTCCCGAAGGATTCACCAAATCTCCCGGTTTAATATTCGGAACCAAACTAAGCTGAAAAATCACCAGAGTTGGTATGACTAATAATAAAAGCAGGAACAACCCAGAAGGGCCCAGCAATGCGAGCGGGCCTGTCCACGACGACCACGGGGGGACAGTTTCAGCTTTCAAGGAAGAATTGGGAGGAATAGGAGGGGGAGTTTTGGTAGATACAGCCATAAATAATAGTTTGGAGTTTTGAGTTTTGATATTTAAATACCGTAGGGTGCGTCGCCATCCTACAATCTGCAAATCAAATCGAAAATCTGGCAGCGACGCACCATACCCCATGTCGTAGGGTGCGTCGCCATCCTACAATCTGCAAATCAAATCGAAAATCTGGCAGCGACGCACACAAGATACAACGGGCGGGTTTGACTAACAATCTACCCTTAAAATAAATAATCTCCTAAATTCCCGCCCTCCACTCTACGGTAAATCGAAATGTACATGAGATTTATGGCAAAAATAAGATTAGCCGCTGGTTAATTGAGTCCAATAGCGATCGTACACTTCCATAAATTTTCCTACCGGAGCCACACCTTCGCAATTTTTCAAAACAGCTTCCGAAGGGAAAAGAAGCTCGTTTTCGCGGACTTCCGGCGTCAGCAAATTAAAAGCATCTTCCGAAGGAGTTGAAAAACTGAGGCGTTCTACTAAAGAAGCAGCGACATCGGCTTGCAGCATAAAGTTAATCCATTTATAAGCTGCTTCGGGATTGGGAGCACCTTTAGGAATTACTAAAGTGTCAGTCCACAGAGAAGAACCGCTTTTGGGGACGACATACTTCAATTTATCGTTATCTGAAATTACTTCATTAGCATCAGAAGAATAACACATAGCTATTTTCAAATCCCCCGTCAGCATTTGAGGCCGCCAAGCATCAGTAGTAAAAGATGCGATCGCCGGTTTGAGTTCCACCAACTTTTGGTAAGCTTTTTTCACTTGCTCTTGGTTCGTAGAATTCAGAGAATAACCCAGCATCCGCAACGCAGCGCCCATGACTTCTCGGACATCACTGGCCAGCGTCATTCGCTTTGCTAACTCCTGTTTGTGCTCCCACAAATAGTCCCAATCTTCAGGAGCTTTTTTGAGTTGTTCGCTGTTGTAAATCAAGCCTGTGGTTCCCCAACTCAAAGGGACGCTGTAGCGGTTTCCTGGGTCGTAAACGGGGTTTTGGAACTGTTTTTTTAGCCGATCGATCCCGCCCAAAATCGAGTGGTCTAATTGGGTCAACAACCCCAGTTGCGTCATCTGAACCACCATGTAGTCAGACGGGTAAATGATGCTGTAGGCGCGGCCGCCACCGGCTTGAACTCTCGCCAGCATCTCTTCGTTGGAACTAAACACGTCGGCCACGACGCGAATGCCGGTTTTTTCGGCAAAGCGATCGAGCAAAGCTTTATCGGTATAGCCAGCCCAAGTATAGATGAAAAGTTGGTCGGCAGAACCTTTGACGGGAGGAGCAGATTGTACGTCTGCAAGACGCCAGCCGCAACTCGAAAGGGCTAAACCAGAAATTGTCGCCGCCGAATTTTTTAGGAACTGACGGCGTGTAGAATTAGCCGGAAAAATCCTGGAAATTGGTAAGTTAGTCGGAGGCACAGTTCGATTTTAGATTTTAGATTTTAGATTTTAGATTGGGGAATTGGGATGGGGAAATTCGATTTTAGATTTTAGATTTTGTAATCAGGAATAATTGGTAATGGGGAAATTCTCCCATTCTCCCCCTCTTCCTTCTTCCTTCTTCCTTCTTCCTTCTTCCTTCTTCCTTCGTTTCCCAATTATGCTCGATCGGTCAAAGCGAGACAATCATTAGTCCCCCAGTAAGCGTAAATCGGCGTGTGCGGGTCTGGGAAAGAGCCGCCGGTATTTGGCTGGCGCACGGTAATTTTATCGCCCGACGCCAACTCAACCACGTAATGAACGTGCGTGCCCATGTACATAGTATTTTTGAGCCGCCCTTCAAAACAGTTGACCGACACTTCCGGCTGGTAGAGATTCAAATATACTTTTTCCGGCCGAACGCTGACCACTACAGAGTCGCCTGTGACACCACTCCACATATCCGACTGCTGAACGATTATTTTCAGATTGGCTGATGTGCGAACTGTGAGAGTCGATCGGTCGATCGATTCTACCGTACCCGCAAACAAATTCGTATCGCCAATAAAATCCGCCACAAAAGCCGTCTGCGGGCACTCATAAATTTCTTCAGGAGAGCCAATTTGCTCGATCCTACCCTCGTGCATCACCGCAATCCGGTCAGACAGACTCATCGCCTCTTCTTGGTCGTGAGTCACCATCACAAAAGTCAAACCCAATTCTTGATGCAAATTCGACAGTTCCAACTGCATCTGCTTCCGCAACTTCAAATCCAGAGCACCCAGGGGCTCGTCCAGCAGCAGAACCGCCGGTCGGTTTACCAGAGCTCTCGCCAAAGCCACCCGCTGCTGCTGGCCGCCCGACATTTGACCGGGAAACCTGTTGGCGAAAGATTCCATTTTCACCAATTGCAAAACTTCCCGTACCCGTTCTTCAATTTCCGCTTTCCCCAGCTTTTTGATCCGCAATCCAAAAGCGATATTGTCCCAGACATTCATGTGTCCGAACAAAGCGTAGCTTTGAAACACAGTATTTACCGGACGGCGGTAAGCTGGAGTGTTGGTCATCGACTGGCCGCGAATCATCAATTCGCCCGCTGAGGGAGTCTCGAACCCAGCGATTAACCGCAGCGTCGTAGTCTTGCCGCAGCCGCTAGGCCCGAGGATGCTAAAAAATTCTCCCTGATGGATGTTGAGGTCTACTCCGCGGACTGCGGTTTCGCCGTTAAATACCTTGAAGACCTTGCGGAGTTCAACGTCAAGCGCTGTATCCGCTGCTGTCGTACCTTGGTTGAGTGCTGTCTGAAACATATTCGCCCTTTCCTGGGGGTAATGCACGCCACTTAAATACAGTTTAATTTTAGACTTTTCTGTATTTTAGGTGAGGAATGTTGGAAGTAACAGGTTTTGGGATTGGTTCTTTAAATTCTATCCCAGAGTGCACCATTGTCAGCAACAGGCGTCAGCAACAGGCAAGATGCCTGTTCCACAAAAAAATTTACTCTTTGTGGAACAGGCATCTTGCCTATTCATAAAAGGCTTATTGAGAATGGTACAGCATCTCAGATCGATCGGCCATCTATTGATTCTCAGGACTTGGTGTGGGAGATGGTTTTTGCGGTTTGTCTGTTTTGGGTGCTTCTGCTTTTTTCCACTCTGACAAAGGTCGCTGCACGGCATTTTTAAAGTCAAAAGGCACTAGCAGCACGGGCAAACTTTGGGCTGAATTTTGAGGGGGCGCTTCTGTCGGATTGGCTTGAGCGTACAAGAAGCGGCCGCTAAAGTCTGTTTTGCCTAAAACTAGGCGGTGAGTTTCCTGGTTGTCCAACTTTACTGTGACTGTAGCTTGGGGTTGGTCGAGACCGAATTCTGGTAGTTGAGCAGCAGTAATATTAATCGTGCGATCGCTCTTTCCTGTTGCCAGCCTGTCTAGCAAAAAATCCACCGATGCCTGACTTGCGTGTGCTTGCACGGGCAATTTCATTTCCCAGCTAGACTTGCCTCCTTTTGTAGCATAAACTCGCTCAAAAGTCAAGATTTTTTCGGGAGTTTTGACTGTAAAGAATTGTACGCGATCGGACTTAAAAGCAAAAATTTTCTGTTTTTCTTCCTTAGCCGCTTCCTCCTGCGGAGACACTTGCATCTCGAACAAAGCAACCAACCCAGTCATGCTCAGCGCGACGGCTATCAACACTAATGTATTTTTCTGCAATTTCATAGTAACTGAGAATTGGGCATTGGGAATTGGGCATTGGGCATTGGGCATTGGGCATTGGGCATTGGGGAGTCTGTTATTAATAACAACAGACAACTGTCAACAGACAACTGTCAACTGTCAACTGTCAACTGTCAGCAGTCAACTAACTTATCTTCTCTTCCACCAGATAGCGCCGCCAATTCCCAGTCCGAGTAAAGGCCAAATTAGCCAAGCTAAAACCAGCAATCCTACTTGGATGGCCGTCATGTTAATGCGGCGGTTAGTAGCTTTTTTCGGACTGATAGAAAAGCTTTGCTGGTCTGGTTTACTCAACCAACTGACTGAATTGAGAAACACGTCGCTATTGAGTTGTTGGTCAAACCAACCGTTAGTCACAAATTGAGATGTACCAATTACTACCATTCGCGATGTTTTTCTAGGAGTTGAAGGCACAGAAGGAGTTGCCGTTGGACTGGGAGATGCTGTGGGTGTTGGTGTTGGCGAACTTTCGGAAGAGGCTGTCGGTGTTGGCGTGGGTGTTGTTGTTGGCGAACTCTCGGGAGATGCTGTTGGGGAAGTTGTCGGTGTTGGCGAAGTCGTCGGTAATGCTGGAGGCGTAGCTTCTTGCGAGACAATCACCGAATAGCTGATTGGGGAAGCTGTTGGTGAAGTTGTCGGTGTTGGTGAAGTTGTCGGTGTTGGTGAAGTTGTCGGTGTTGGTGAAGTTGTTGGTGTTGGCGAAGTTGGCGAAGTTGTCGGTGTTGGCGAAGTTGTCGGTGTTGGCGAAGTTGTCGGTATTGGCGAAGTTGTCGGTATTGGCGAAGTTGTTGGTGAAGTTGTTGGTGAAGTTGTTGGTATTGGTGAAGTTGTCGCTGATGGTGAAGTTGTTGGTGTTGGTGAAGTTGTTGGCGAAGTTGTCGGTGTTGGCGAAGTTGTCGCTGATGGTGAAGTTGTCGGCGACGGCGAAGTTGTCGGTGTTGGTGAAGTTGTCGGTGATGCTTGGGGTGAAGGCGAGGGCGAAGTTGGTGTTGGTGAAGGTGAGGGCTTTAAGGGAGTGCTGTCAGTGGCCGATCGAACTAAAGCTACACCTAATAATAGCGGGCCTTGTCGATCGGTCTTCGGATCGAACTCCAATTTCTTAGTCGTCAAATCGCTTTCCGCCCAACTTTCTTGACTCGTCCAAATCAGAGGTTTTTCCTCTATCCCTGCTACTGGCGAAGTTTCCAAAGCACGCGCAAACGGATAAAATGAAATGCCGGTGCCAAAACTTTGAGTAATCGGATGTTCGCCGTAACGCCTGACTGTGGGAACCGTGGGGCCGAGGCCAAATCTTTGACCAGTACCCGAAGCATCGATGGCCAAACGGGTGTCTAGTTTGACGCCCCATTCTTGCAGCAGTTTGTCCAATCCCGTATTAATTGCCGGGTCTACCATTAAAAACAAACTGCCGCCGCGATCGAGATAAGCTTTTAGTGCTTTAATTTCTGTATCGGAAAACGGTTTTTCCAACCCCGGAACGATTAAAGCATCTGCATCTTCTGGCACTTCTTTGCGTTCGGTCAAATTCAGTGTTTGGGCGTTGTAGTATTTATCTTTCAAAGCTTTTTCAGCTTGCTGAATTCCGCCTTGACCTTCCTTTAGCGGGCGGGCTCCTTGGCCTTGCAAAAAGTAAACTGTAGCAACGCGAGTGCTCAGGATTTCTTCTAAGCCATTGGTCAGTTTGATCTCTGAAAGACCTTGATTCGGGTCGCTACCAAAAGCAGTGCCGCCTTTTTGCAGTACCTGTTTTTTGTCGCCGGATTGCAGGTAAACTTCTCCGATGCTGGTAATGCTAAATTCCCGCGCTTTTCCCGGTTGGGCTAGCGGGTCAACAAACTCAAATTGGAACTTTTCGCCTCCCTCGCGTTTGTAGCTTTGCAGCAGTTCTTTAATTTGGGGATTTTGGGTGGGGTCAAACACCCAAACTTTGACTGTTTGTTGCAGGTTTCGCAGTATTTGTTGAGTCTGCGGGGCGAGGGTAAATTGTTGGCTTTCGGTTAAGTCGATGCGGACGGGATAGCGAACTGCTATGAAGTTAATTACTCCGAGAATCACTAAGACGGCGAGGGTGGCAATCAGGGCGTTGGTGCTGGCTTGAGTGGAACGCTGCCCCCAAAAGCTTTGTTCGTAACTCAAATATAGCAACCAAAGTGCGATCGTCACTGCTCCGGCAATCACTAAACCGACTGTCAGGGGTTCCCATACTCCAGATACAAGTGCTGCTGTTACCCCCGCTGCAATGAGTAAGGGGCCCAGCAAAAAAATGTATTTCCAATTTGTTTTCCTAATTTTCATAATGTAAATATTGCGTGACAAAATTCCGGTTCAAGAATGTTATTCTATATCGCATTAGCCTGCAACCATGCTGTTAAATCTGACGGATGGTTGAAATTCAGCACGGCATCTCCGAGTTCGTCTAATTCCTCTACGCTTAATTGACGGATGGAGTTTTCTGTTTCCGGTTGTATTGTGCCTAAACGCCGCACGAGTTGACGCAAAATTAACGAGAGTTGAGCGGTTTTTGTCACCTGTTCTTTTGCTACATCTATGGCAATCTGCTGGTCTTGAATCCAGAGTTCTTGGTTCTCCAATTCATTTAATTCTTCCTGAGTGAAGTTTTCCTCGTTAGCAATTATCAAAGCTTTCTGAAGTTCGGGAACTGCACTCAGTGCTTCTGGTACTGTCTCCAGAGTGCTGGTGTTTTTGAGAAAGTAAATCCATTTGTCGGTTGCTGTTTCTAATTGTTCTAATCCTTTGCTAAATTTTGGTAGTTCCACGAATACTAATTCTATTTCAGTATCTGGACAATCAAACTGTTGCTCTTTTTCTTTGAAAACAAATCGCGACAGAAATTCGGGCTGATTGTCAAACATTTCAAAGTCGGCAATTTTCAATGAAGTTACTGTTTTTAGTCTTTCGTAGCGTTCTTCTCCTGTTAATTGCAGGCTGTAGCTTTTGGCAGCGTTGTACAAAACTCTGTTCCCAAAGAAAGGCACGTTGATCAGTTGAATTTCAACGAGGGCGATGCGACCGCCGTTAATTGTGGCTTTGACATCTAGGTGCGTGTCTTGGACTCCGAAAGTTGGATTTCCTGGTTGGGAATCGATTATTTCTAAGTCTTCGATGACCGGCTGTGCTTCATAAAGGATGGCGTTTAAAAAATTAATCAGAATGTCTTTGCTGTCGCTGGAACCGAATATTTTTTTGAACGCAAAATCGATTTTTGGATTAATAAATCTCATTGTTTGAGGTACTTGGTAGAATGATTCACAGTGAAAAAATAACCTTCTCTTTCCTCTTTACTTTGTTTGAATTCGGCAAAAATAACCTTCCCTGTCTCTACCTGAACTGATTTTTTTAAGAACGCTGATATCGCAAGGCATCGATGGATTGGGCGGTGAGAAATACTCCTAAAATGATGTAACTGGCAAACATAATTAAACTGCTGATATCAAAAACTCCCTTGACAAGATTGGTGTAATGTGTTAGGAGCGACAAATGTCCTAATGCTGTTCCGAAGGGGCCACCGATACCGACGGCGGCTGCATCGATCACCCAGAGAAATAATACAAGAGCGAAGGTGAGGATGGCTGATAAAATTGTGCTGTCTGTGAGGGAGGAAATAAACATTCCGAGGGACAACACTCCTGCTGCTAGTAAGATTAAGCCGCCGTGTCCTAGCAGGAGAACTGCGGGGGGTACGGGTGGGGTTGAGGAACTGAGGACGATCGCCTCGCAGAACAGCAGGGGCACCAACATGGTGGTATAAAATGTTAAAACGCCGAGGAGTTTGCCGGTAGCAACTGCCCAGTTTGTTAAGGGCGATGTGGCTAATAGTTCTAATGTGCCGCGTTTGCGTTCTTCTGCGTAAAGTCCCATTGAGAGTGCGGGTAGTACGAACAACGAAAGGGAACCCATTATTCGCAGGAAGAGTTGCAGGAATTCGTAGGCTACGTCGATGGGAGGTTCGGTAATTCCCATTTGGTCTCGCTGGCTGATTTGGGGAATTAACCCGTCGGGGGCGAGGAGGATAGCTATTAAAAAGTAGCCGGTGATCAGCCAAAAGACTGCTGCTATGGCATAGGCTAATGGCGAGGCAAAATAGCTTTGTAGTTCTTTGCGGTAAATTGCGACAATATTACTAATCATTACTAACCTTTAGGAATTGGGAATGGGTAATTGGCTATTGGTAATTGGTTCATTTTGAGTCGCCTGCGGGTGGTGTTTCGCTGTCGTCGCTATCCTGTTGCTTTCTTTCTATTTGTCGCTTTCTGGTAACAGGTGGCTGTTCTGGTTGAGAATCGCTACTCGGTTGTGGCTTTTTTTTAAGTTGCCTATTTTTTACAACTGGTTGGGATTCTGGTTGAGAAGGTTGGCTGGACTCTGGTGTTTGTGAAACTTCGAGATTTTCGACAACCGGTTCTGGTTGAGAAGGTTGTCTCAAATCTGGTGTTTCAACAATCAGCAGATTTTCGACAACCGGTTCTGGTTCATCATGCTCGATC
>NZ_JAUBRJ010000006.1:23534-24201 GCF_036701805.1 Microcoleus sp. N3A4 | reverse complement strand
GACTCTGGTGTTTCAACAATGAGTAGATTTTCGACAACCGGTTCTGGTTCATCATGCTCGATCGACTCTGGTGTTTCAACAATGAGTAGATTTTCGACAACCGGTTCTGGTTCATCATGCTCGATCGACTCTGGTGTTTCTGAAACTTCGAGATTTTCGACAATCGGTTTTGGTTGAGAAGGCTCGATCGACTCTGGTGTTTCAACAATAATCAGATTTTCGACAATCGGTTCTGGTTGAGAAGGTTCGATCGACTCTTGCCTTTCAACAATAATCAGATTTTCGACAATCGGTTCTGGTTGAGAAGGTTCGATCGACTCTTGCCTTTCAACAATAATCAGATTTTCGACAATCGGTTCTGGTTGAGAATAGTCGATCGACTCTTGCCTTTCAACAATCAGCAGATTTTCGACAATCGGTTCTGGTTGAGAATAGTCGATCGACTCTGGTGTTTCAACAATCAGCAGATTTTCGACCACCGGTTCTGGTTGAGAAGGTTGTCTAAAATCTGGTGTTTCAACAATGAGTAGATTTTCGACAATCGGTTCTGGTTGAGAATAGTCGATCGACTCTTGCCTTTCAACAATAATCAGATTTTCGACAATCGGTTCTGGTTCATCATGCTCGATCGACTCTTGCCTTTCAACAATCAGCAGATTTTCGACAA
>NZ_JAUBRJ010000006.1:23308-23434 GCF_036701805.1 Microcoleus sp. N3A4 | reverse complement strand
CAGATTTTCGACAATCGGTTCTGGTTCATCATGCTCGATCGACTCTTGCCTTTCAACAATCAGCAGATTTTCGACAACCGGTTCTGGTTGAGAAGGCTCGATCGACTCTGGTGTTTCAACAATGAG
>NZ_JAUBRJ010000006.1:0-23208 GCF_036701805.1 Microcoleus sp. N3A4 | reverse complement strand
TAGATTTTCGACAATCGGTTCTGGTTGAGAAGGTTGTCTCAAATCTGGTGTTTCAACAATCAGCAGATTTTCGACAATCGGTTCTGGTTGAGAAGGTTGTCTCAAATCTGGTGTTTCAACAATGAGTAGATTTTCGACAATCGGTTCTGGTTGAGAAGGTTGTCTCAAATCTGGTGTTTCAACAATCAGCAGATTTTCGACAACCGGTTCTGGTTGACAAGGTTCGATCGACTCTTGTTTTTCTACAAGTTCCAGAAACTCTGCAACTGGTTGCATTTCTGGTTCTAAATCGCTGATTTCCTCTGGTGTTTCTGCAACTGGTTGGGATTCTGGTTCACGATGCTCGATCGACTCTACTGTTTCTGAAACTTCTAGATTTTCGACAATCGGTTCTGGTTCACGATGCTCGACGATCGACTCTACGGTTTCTGAAACTTCTGTATTTTCGAGAATCGGTTCTGGTTGATGAGGCTCGATCGACTCTACGGTTTCTGAAACTTCTGTATTTTCGACAATCGGTTCTGGTTCACGATGCTCGACGATCGACTCTGATAATTCTACAACTGGTGCGGATTCTAACTCAGAAGGCTCGATCGACTCTGATAATTCTACAACTGGTGCGGATTCTAACTCAGAAGGCTCGATCGACTCTGATAATTCTACAACTGGTGCGGATTCTAACTCAGAAGGCTCGATCGACTCTTGCCGATCTGAAACTGGCTGATTTTCCGCAACAATCTGTTGCGATTCCGATTGTGGAATATCCGCAACAATCGGTTGCGATTCCGATTGATTAGTATCCGCGATCGAATTTTGAATTTCTGCCGCTTCTTGCAGATTTCGATCGACCTCCGGTTCGCTGTGAACCAGATTTTCTTCCGGTTTCTTTTCAGCCGCTGTCAGCCTTAAAAACACATCTTCCAGAGTAGCGCGATTGCGGCGCATTTCGCAGAGTCCAAATCCAGAGGCGATAATAGCTGTAGCAATTTCTCGTCCCGGTTCTCTTTCCGGTTCGCACAAGGCCCGCAGGCGGTAGCGACTCGCTAAAAATTGCTGGCTTGGAATCAATTCGACCGATCGAACTCCCGGCACATTTTCCAAAGAAGGCAACAGCAGACTGTTTACTGAATCAGCCTCGCCTTCAACTTCGAGCTCGTAACCCTCTCCGGCGGCCAACTCTCCCATCAAATTTTCAGGAGTACCAGCAGCGACGATTTTACCGCGATTGATGATGGTAACGCGGTTGCAAGTCATGCTGACTTCCGGGAGAATGTGCGTGGAAAGGATAATTGTGTGCTGGCCGCCAAGACTTTTGATTAAATTGCGGACTTCGATGATTTGTCGGGGGTCGAGGCCGACGGTTGGTTCGTCTAAGATAATGACGGGCGGGTCGTGGACGATCGCCTGGGCGATACCGACGCGCTGACGAAATCCTTTAGAAAGCTTGCGGATTAAAACTTTGCGTTTATCAACCAGGCCGCAGCGTTCGATCGCGGAGGTAACTCGTCGCGCGCGATCGCCCGCAGGTACTTGCTTGATCCTGGCCACAAAAAACAGAAACCCTTCCACAGTCATTTCTGGATACAGCGGCGGGTTTTCCGGTAGATAACCGATCCGCTGTCTGACTCCCATCGAGTTTTCGTGAACGTCGAGGCCGGCGATGCGGGCCGTACCGCTGGATGCGGGCAAATATCCCGACAAAATCCGCATGGTTGTGGTTTTGCCGGCACCGTTGGGCCCCAAAAACCCGAGAATTTCTCCTGATTCGACCGAAAAAGACACGTCCGCGATCGCTGCGGTCGAACCGTAAGTTTTGCTTAAGTGTTCTACTTCAATCATTTGTCAGAAGTCACGCGATTTTAAGTTTTAGATTTTAGATTTTAGATTGACTCCGCGAAGTGCAGAGTCCCGCCAGCACAGCGGGTCGATCGAATTTATGGCGCAAATGCTAATTTGATTTTGTCTTCTAGTGTAGTCTGGCAAGAACCAAATTTATCATAAGTGTCGATCGGACTTTGAAGCGGGACGCTAGTAGTAGGGTGCGGGAGGATGGGATAGCGTCTGTTTTTACGAGTTTGATAATTCTCACATCTTGCACCATTCTCAAGAACAGGCAGGACACCCCACAAAAAGTGCATTTTCTTGTGGGGTGGGCATCCCGCCCAAAAATACAATCTAGATGAACAGCTTAGCTGCCTTCGCTACTACTAGGGGCTGTTTCGAGATTGATATCGGCATTAAACACAATCACAAATTCAGCCTTGGGGATTAACTGACGGATAATCCGCAGATAGCCGTCAGCATCGGAATGTTTGAAAAAATGGGCAACAGTGATTCGCTGCATATTCGGAAGCAGGCGAACAACCAACCACCTGTTAAGGCGCTGTTTGTAGGGCATAATTAAATTTGTCTCCATTGAGTTTTGGAGCCAAAGCCAGTTCAATGCTTGTCTAGGGCGCGGACTGGCTTTTGACCTTTGTTAGACTTTGTGTCTGTCTATAGAGTAAGACATGAACTACATATAGTCAACTGAATAAATAGAATCAACTGAACTAAGTACGGGACAGATAATGACGCTGGGGCAAAAGCTAAGAGAAAGACGTGAAAGTCTAGGTTTGACTCGAATACAAGTGGCAAGAGCGTGTAATGTGGTGGAATCGACAGTCATCAACTGGGAAACCGACAGACACGTCCCCAAGCTTTACCCAGCACAGATGAAAGCCCTGTGCGACTTATTGAAATTCTCGATCGAAGATTTAGTCGTGTAGGAAAGGAGAGTTAATTTTTTTAGATACCCGACAACTTTTGCGAAATCTGGTATCTGCTGCGTATTCTGTTTTTTAAAGTTATATCAATTCCAGTAACACCGGAATGATATAGAGGACACGGCAGTGCCGTTTCCCTACAATGAATCGGGGTAGGGAAACGGCACTGCCGTGTCCTGATTTCGGGTAATATTAATTCCGATGCTACCGGATTTGATATTATTTATATCGATTATTATTACTGCTGAAATTGAGACAACAACCAAGCCCCAACCTGTGCTTGATCTTCAGTGCGACTCCGCCGCAAAGCCTCTTCCAACAAAGCAATAGTTAATCCCGGCAAAACTTCCGATCGCACAATCCGCCGACTGCCATTATCAGCAATAATAGCAAAGGCAATAATTTCGGATTTTTGCACGTCTACTACCCAATATTCAGCGACTTTTAGCTCTTCGTAAAGCAACCGTTTTTCACCAATATCATCAGCCAAAGTTGAGTCAGCAACTTCTATCACTAAATCTGGCGGTGGGGTAACGTCAAGACTTGCGATCGAAGTTCCCCTCGGTGCTAATTGCGCTCTTTCTCCAATGTAGTAAGATAGGTCTGGCTGACACTCTCGGACTTCTGTTTTCCGGTAGCTACATTTATTTAATCCGTTAACAGAAATACCTTTGATAGTACAAAATAGATTAATTGCCAAGAGTGCGATCGCATTATCCCGTGCACGATCTGGCCCTACTGACATAGTTTCAATCCTCATTTGTCCGTTGCGGTAGTAGCATTTGGCTTTACTGTAAGCTGGGTCATCTGCCATCGCGATGAATTCTTCCCAGGTTGCTGCTACCCAGATATCAGTTGGCAATTTAGTCTTTAGTCCACTCATTTTTTTATCCCAAATATCTCGATCGCATAACACCACTCAATCAAATGCAAACCCTGTTCTCTCTACTCTTCCTCTGCGCCCTCTGCGCCCTCTGCGGTTAAATCAAAAAAATCTCAACTCCTTTTCCAAATCTTAATTTCCCCCAACCAACCCGCACTAACAATAGTCTTCCCATCTGCACTAATCGCCACAGCGCTAACATAGCCAGAATGCCCGCTCAAAGTTCCTCTCAAATCGCCCGATCGCACATCCCAAAGCCTGATACTCTTATCCCAACTGCCACTAACTAACGTAGTGCCATCCCGACTAAATGCCACAGACCAAACTCCATCGGTATGCCCGCTCAAACGCCGAATTAACTGCCCGTTGACCGCATTCCACAAACCGATTGTGCCGTTGCTGTTTCCCGCAGCTAAACTCTTGCCGTCGGGAGTAAAAGCTAGCGACAAAACAGACAAGTTTTTGCCGCTAATCGTGCGAATTGCTTGACCGCTAGCTAAATTCCACAACCTAATTGAACCGTCTTTGCTGCCGCTAGCTAAAGTTTTGCTATCGGGACTGATTGCAACAGCATTCACCAACCCAGAATGCCCGGTCAAAGTCCGCAGCAACTCCCCCGTTTTCGGGTTCCAAATCTTAATCGTTTTGTCCCAACTACCGCTGGCTACAAATTGACCGTCGGGACTGACGGCAACGCTCGAAACTGCACCGGAATGCCCGCTCAAAGTGCGTACAACCGCGCCAGTTTCTAAATTCCAAATTTTTACCGTTTGGTCGTCGCTGCCGCTAGCTAAAACCTTCCCGTCAGCGCTGATTGCTACTGCATTTACTGCTTCCGTGTGTCCTTGCAGGGTAGTTTTTAATTGCCCGCTGGGGAAATTCCAAACTGAGATTGTGCCGTTGCTATTTCCTGTAGTAAAATAAGCGGAAGCTAGGGCAAGGGAACTGACAACTTCGGAAGGCCCTTTGAGGGTATTTGTAGCAGCAAAGGCGATCGCGCTTGCGGGCGTGCGGGGCGCATTATTCGCTGGAGTTTTCGGGTTTCCGGCAGTAGGAGATTGGGGAACTACCGGCAGCGAAACAGTCGATCGCCATTTCATGAAAGTATTGATTTCTATCCCCGCCGCCACGATTTTATCGGAGTTATCCTCTAACCTGACAATGCCGTTAATTGCGACAACTCGCCCCGCATCGTCGAGTACCGGCCCGCCGCTCATGCCCGCTCTCACTAAGTTGTTGTAGACCAAAGTATAGCCGTTCCAAGGAGTTTGGCGGCCGGTAAGCTGGCCTTCCGTGGCGATGAAAATCGGCTGTCTCAGGGAACCGCCGGATATCGGCCAGCCGGCAACATAAGCCTTGTTTCCCTTAGCTACTGCGGAGTTGGCTAATTGAGCCAAGGGGTAGCTTTGAGTGCTGCTGAAGGGTACGACGGCTAAATCCATCCCCGGCACTCGCCGCACGAGGCTGTAGGATACAGAGTGAGCTTTGCCGTCGGGAGTTACAACCTCGTAATCGCCGGCTTTATCGACAACGTGCCAATTTGTGAGAATATAGTATGTGCTGCCTTGTTTCTCTAAAATTACTCCTGAACCGCCTTTTGGCCCCTGGATGCGAACCGTAATTTCTTTGGCAACGGTTTTAACTTTGTCGGCGGTTAATGCGAGGGCAATTTGAGGTGATGTCAGTGGGATGAGGGCGATCGAACTCAGGGCGATCGTAGCACTCAAAATAGCCGGAATTGTTCTGCTGTAATTCATTATTGTGTAAATTTAACATACCCACATATCAACTGACGGATAACTTTTCCGGTTTGTGGCATATTGATGGTTGAAAATGCACTCATGGCCTGTGCGATAGAACTTTCGACATTCGCACAAGCCTCACAATATGTGACACAGCCCTCTGGCTAGCAGAAAAATTTAGAATCGGGAACCGCACCTAGCCTCAACAATCGCAACTGGCTGATCTCTATTTTTTTCTCGGCAAATCAGAATTTGAGCCAAACGCTGCTCGGAATAATACCCATTAGCCATCCAGCCGATGGGTGCGCCCGCGATCGCGCCAACTGCTAAACCAGTGATCAGGCTGCCAATAAGATGCTTTCTGGCGATCGGGTTTTGTTGCATAAAAATTTATCCTAAACACTTAACCTTAGCAAAAATACCATAAATAAAATTTACTGTCTTCCTCCTATTTACTTATTTCCTAAGTAGTAACTCATGATTAAATATCATGTTCTTCACAGTCCGCTTAACACAATCGCAGGCAACAGCAAAAGGTGCGTCAGGATTGATGATTTTTTACCAGATTGTTAGCTTCGCGCTGACGCACCCTACGCAGAAGTATTAGTAGGGTGCGTCAGTTAGAGTTTTTTGTAAATAATTGAGAGTTTAAATGCTGACGCACCGCACAGCTAAAGGTGCGTCAGGGTTAATGATTTTCTAAAATTTTGTTAACTGCGTCCTGACGCACCCTACGCACAAGTATTAATAGAATGCGTCAGTTTACAAAACCCAACGCTTGGGTTATTCTGCAATTAGGGCTTATGCCACAATCCAAAAAATAGGGGCAACAACGGGGGCGATTGCCCCTACTACAGGCAGGCTGTGCATAAGTCCTGCAAACCCTCACGTTGGAGAACAGCGTCTCATGCCCAAAGTTCTTGAAGACCGCCAGAACAATCTATTTATATATATTTATACTAACGACCATATTCCAGCTCACGTGCACATCTTCAAAGGTAGAAAAAATGATAATAACCACATGGAAATCAAAATTAATATTGGCACTGAAACACAAGCTCCTAGCTTAGTTTCCGCACACGATAGAATAAAGGATAAAGATTTAGTGATCGCTCTTATATTAGTAGCCAATAATCAAGAAATGTTATTAAGCAAATGGCAAGAAATACATCAATGACTCTGGAAACAATAATTTTTTTTGACCAATGTCAAGCTACTATAAAATCAGTAGTTCCGCCTTAAATTTATGAGGGATTCTGTCTTTCGTTACCGCAAAGACAGAATCCATACGGGACAAAAGTTTGAGAATATTTAATGTCGCAAGTGACAAAAGAGGAATACATGGTATTTAGAAACTGGGAAAAAGAATTAACTGAGGAAAATCTCCGAGAGCAAATAGCCCAAGCCAAGCAAGCATGGAAAACCGCTGAGGCTACTGAACCGCGTGCTGAATCCGTGCACTATAATCACTCGGAAGATTTAATAGTTATCAAACTGAAAAACGCTGCTATTTTTTCTTTTCCTCCGAGGCTTGCACAAGGCTTAGAAGATGCTTCACCAGAACAGTTGGCTGATGTTTGGCTACCCCCTTCCGGTAGCAGCGTGCACTGGGAAAGCTTAGATGTTGATTTTGGCATTCCCGAACTTATCGCAGGTATTTTTGGCACAAAATCTTGGATGGCTGAATTAGGTAGGAAGGGAGGAAAGGCAATTTCAAGCTCTAAATCGGCAGCAGCACGGAAAAATGGCAAGAAAGGCGGACGACCTAAAAAGAATATTTCTGTTAATTCTTGAAATCCTTTTGAGCTGTCAGATACCAGCGAATTAAATCCCCGACTTCTCCAAGAAGTCGGGGATTTCGCATTCAATATTATGCCAAATCAAACAGCAAAAATTCAGCATCTGCCGTAGCTTCAATCGCCAATTCAGTTTCGCCGCTAACCGCCGCAGCGTCGCCATTTTCCAAAGGCAAACCGTTGAGCAAAACCGAGCCGCGAGCCACTTGTATCCAAGCGTGGCGATTTGGCTGCAAAGCATGAGAAACCCGCGAATCTTTATCCAAAACAGCCGCATACAAATCCACATCTTGATGCACTTTCACAGCACCATCTCTCGCATCTCGCGCCGCCACTAACCGCAGTTTTCCGCGCCTTTCTTCCACTGGAAAATCCCGCTGTTCGTAACTCGGAGGCAAGCCCTGTGTATCGGGTAACAGCCAGATTTGCAGCAAATGAACCGGGTCTGTTTGCGAGTGATTGAACTCGCTGTGCTGGATACCCGTACCTGCACTCATCCGCTGCACTTCACCCGGTTTAATCACTGCACCGGTACCCAAACTATCCTTGTGTTCTAATGCTCCTTCTAATACATAAGTAATGATTTCCATGTCGCTGTGCCCGTGAGTGCCGAAACCTTTGCCGGGGCTAACAAAATCCTCATTAATTACCCGCAAAGAGCGAAAATTCATATAATTTCGATCGTAATAGCCGGCAAAAGAAAATGTGTGGTAACTGTCCAGCCAACCGTGATTTGCGTGTCCTCTTGCTTCACTTTTTCTGACGGTAATCATTTTCTGAATCCTCAGTGAAATTTATCGGGTGTTTCTTTGATGTTTTTATTTTAAACCGAGTCAAGCTATTATGGGTAGTACGCACTTGAAAGTGCGGTAGTTACCAAAAAGATACTATGCAAGTCCAAGAAGTAAAGGTCGATCGAGCAAATTGCCCTGTAGAACGCACTCTAGATGTGATTGGCGGGCGCTGGAAAGTCTTGATTCTGCGGGAGTTGTTTCCAGGAGTGAAGCGCTTTAACGAGCTGCAACGAGCTGTCAACGGCATTACTCAGAAGATGCTGACGCAGCAACTGCGGGAAATGGAATCAGACGGGATTGTGCACCGGGAAATTTACCTGCAAGTGCCGCCAAAAGTTGAATATTCGCTAACGCCTTTGGGCGAAAGTCTCAAACCGATTATTAATGCAATGCACGAATGGGGAATTCAGCATATTAGCGAAGATCGACAATGAGCGGTTTCTAGATGGTTTTTTTCCGTCTTCCGACTGATTGCAAATTTTGAAATTAATTCAACAATAATAATATGAACAACATAGAGCGTCTCGCCACCCTCAACCGCATCCGCAAACTCAGCCGCCTGATGGATACCGCCATTGGCATCCCCGGCACTAAATTTCGCATCGGTTTAGACCCCATTATCGGTTTAGTTCCGGGTGCTGGGGATATCGTAGATACCGCATTTTCCGCCTACCTAATTTATTTAGCAACTCGATTCAACATTCCCCAAAAGACTCTAGGCAAAATGATTTACAATATCGGTCTAGAAGCCGTTGTGGGATCGGTACCTTTAGTCGGAGATATCTTCGATGCTTTTTATAAATCAAACATGAGAAATCTGGCGCTTTTAGAAGCACACCTCGAAGCAGTTGAACCAGAACTAGCCGCAGTTGCAGAACCTATTCCTGAACCTCTTAAAATGTAGGCGCGGGTTTCACAAACAATAATTGTAAATAACCAACAATCTCTCAAAACCGCCCCAATCCAACGAGAAATCCCCCGCCTATTTTTCGCATTTAAAATGTAGGGGCGGGTTCACAAACAATAATTGTAAATAACCAACAATCTCTCAAACCCGCCCCCACCCAACGAGAAATCCCCGCGCCTATTTTTTGCATTTAATATAAATCAAGGTTGATGTGGATTATTTGTTAGGTGGGGGCGGGTTTCTTAGATTGTTCATAGCTGGCAGGTATTATTTGTAAAACCCGCCCCTACATTTTAATCATTGATGGCGTTTAACCGCTTCCACCAAAGCAATAACATCCGCTTCCAAAGTATTAAAAGCCGTTACCAGTCTAACAGTACATTCATCCCACCGATAAAACTGAAAACCCTCAGCTAAAACCGCTGTAATTACCGAGTCTGGAAGTTGAATAAAAATCTCGTTTGCTTCTACCCGATGGCAAAACTTTGCTCCCTCAACTCCCGCCAAACCTTGGGCTAATTTGGCTGCCATATTATTTGCATGAGCCGCATTCTTCAGCCACAAATCATCCGTTATATACGCTTCCAACTGCGCCGACAAAAACCGCATTTTCGAGAAAAGATGCCCGCTGCGCTTGCGGTAAAAAGGGAAAGTATTTGCTAATTCTCGATTGAAAAAAACTACAGCTTCCGCAGCCATCGCACCATTTTTGGTCGCTCCAAACGAGAGAATATCGACACCGGCGCGCCAAGTAACATCAGCCGGAGAACAGCCAAGACTGGCGACAGCATTGGCAAAGCGAGCTCCATCCATGTGCAGGTGCAAATTGTGGCTGCGAACCACTTCCGAAATGTGGGAAATTTCCGCTGGATTGTAGACGGTTCCGGCTTCCGTTGCTTGAGTGATGCTGACGGCGGCGGGCTGTACGTGGTGGACGACACCTGCACCAGCGCGATCGAGCATTTTTCCTAAAGTCTCTGCCTCTATTTTACCATGATTTCCTGTTAATGTCACTAACTTGGCACCGCCTGTAAAAAACTCCGGCGCGCCGCATTCATCTAGATTAATATGAGATTCCGCGTGACAGTAAACAGCCCCGTAAGGAGGAGTGACAACCGCAAGGGCAAGGGCATTAGCAGCAGAACCGGTTGCTACAGGAAAAACAGTCACCGATGTCTCGAACAATTCCGAAAATTTAACTTGCAAACGCTCAGTATATTCATCATCTCCGTAAGACATCACAGCACCGCAATTAGCCGCTGCAATCGCTGCCATAATTTCCGGCGAAACCCCGGTTGCATTGTCGCTACAAAAATTCATTAGAATAATTGGTAAATAGAATCTATAATATAACTCAACACTCAGCAGTCAACACTCAATCATTAAACCAAGAGGCAGAATTATGGCAGAGTACCGCCAAATAGAATACCGCATCGGCAAAGACGGCAAAATTACCGAAACCGTCCTCAACGCCACTGGTTCGAGTTGCACCGAAACCACCGCCGGAATTGAAAAAGCTCTCGGAAAAGTAGAATCTCAAGACTTGCTGCCAGAATACTACCAAGGCGAAGAAAATTTGGTCGTTGAACAAACGCAGACTTTAAAACAAGTTTAGAAGAGTTAAAGATGTTTGATATCCTCGGTGCAACACTTGATGTAACAACAGTGCCTGCCTTCAGCTTCGCGCTAGCTATCGGGGGCATTTTTCTCATTTTAGTCTACCTTTATGCTGCATCTGAGGCGGGAGATGCGATCGAGTTTAAGTACGATACAATTCTGCGGGAACGCATGAATCAGCTAGACATTCTCGATTGGCAAGATTTAGGCGAAAAAGCAGGCTTAAGTCGCTACGCGGTGCGTTTAGTGCGACAGGGAGACGTGGGAAACCTCAAGCTAGACCAACTGAGGCGGCTGGCAACAGTGCTGAATTTAAATTTCCAAGAGTTCGATCGCACTTTGATCGCGCTGCCAATATCGGCTACAATCACAACTAATCCCAGCGAAATAGAAGAATTGAGGCAGCAGTGTTTCCGGCTGCGAGAAGAACTGCAGCAGCAAAAAGCTCAACTAACTGCCGATTTTCGCCGCGCTACCTTTGAACAGTTGCAAACTTTGTTAACCAACTATCCCGCCGCCCGCAAAATGGCAGAAGCCAAGCCGGATATGCCAGCCAAAAATCTTTCTGCTCTTTTTACTCCGTTAGAAAATCTGTTATCAAGCTGGGATTTTGAAACAATCGGTTCAACTTGGGAACAAGTGACTTACAATCCGCAGTTGCACCAGCCAGATGTTGAGGATATAACAGAAGGAGAATTAGTTTATATTCGGTTTGTCGGGTATCGGGAAAAAGAGCGAGTTCTTGCTCCTGCTAAAGTTAGCCGCACCCTGCCAGGTGGCATAAAAAATTAAGTAAGGGGCGCAATGCGACCCTACAAATAGAGTAGATTCGTAAGTCCTATAAAGTAACGTTAGCTGCCCCACCCTGGGCCGCATGAAAAATAAAATCTAAAATCTAAAATCTAAAATCTAAAATCACCATGACTACAGTTGCCATTGACTTCGGCACCAGCAACACGGTTGTCTGCATTCTCAACCCGGATACGCAAACACCAGAAACTTTGAGATTGGGCGAGATATCCCGCATTTTCAAAACGCATAAATCGAGTGAAAATGTCCGAGAAATACCTGTAGTACCGACTTTGGTATTTGTGAAAAGTACGGGGGAGTTAATATTGGGAGAAAAAGTGCGATCGCAGCGTTTGGGACAGTCACAGCCAGAGCGCTTTTTCAAAGCTTTCAAGCGCGATTTAGCAGCCGATTTTCAGCCCCCAGCCCGCAATCTCGACGGCGAAACCTATACGCCCGAATCAGTAGCAGAACAGTTTATCGCAACTATTTGGAAACAATTATATTTACAAAATATACAGCCAGACAATGTAATTTTTACTGTACCAGTCGGAGCATTCGAGCGATATCTGGATTGGTTTCGCGATTTAGCAGAAAAGTTGGGAGTTGCGGAAGTTCAGCTAATAGATGAATCCACAGCAGCAGCCCTGGGATATGCAGTCAAACGCCCCGGTTCTTTAGTTTTAGTAGTTGATTTTGGCGGCGGAACTTTAGATTTAAGTTTAGTTCGTACTGCTCTAACCCCCCCCTTACCCCCCCTTGGTAAGGGGGGGAGAAATCTCGCTCCCCCCCTTACCAAGGGGGAGAGAAATCTCGCTTCCCCCGTTAGCAAGGGAGAGAGAAATCTTGCTCCCCCCCTTAGCAAGGGGGGGCTGGGGGGGGTACGTGCCGAAGTGTTGGCAAAATCGGATGCTTATGTCGGCGGCGAAGATATTGAGATCTGGATTGTCGAAGATTATTTGCGGCAAATTGGTTCGTCGCGGGCAGAAGTCGGCGCAGTTGGCTGGCAAAATTTATTAGAAATAGCGGAAAAATTAAAAATTCAACTTTCTCAAGTTAACGAAGCAAAAGAAAGTTGGTTTGACGATGACAATTTTATGTCTTACGACTTGCATCTAAACCGAGAGAAGCTTGAGGAAATTCTGGAATCTCGGCAGTTGTTGGAACAGTTGCGACGAGCTTTAGATGAAGTGCTGAGCATTGCACTGGGAAAAGGTATCGGCAAAGCAGATATCGAACAGGTTTTGCTGGTAGGAGGAACTTCTCTAATTCCGGCTGTATCTAATGTAGTGGTTTCGTATTTTGGGCGGCAAAAAGTCCAAAGAGACAAGCCTTTTGAAGCCGTGGCGCACGGTGCTTTAGCCTTGACACAATTAGCGAGTGTTGACGATTATTTGCGCCACAGCTATGCAATTCGTCTCTGGGAACCTTACGCTAAAGCTTATGCTTATTCGCCGATATTTAGCAAGGAAATGAAGTATCCCTGTGAAAGTTCCGAAGAGTTGACGCTGCAAGTGGCAATTGAAGGACAAAGGGAAATTCGGTTAGATATTGGGGAAGTTGCGGAGGTATCGCAAGCGGAGGTTATTTTTAACGAAAAAGGGCAAATGACGAGCAGTTGGCTCAACAAACAGACGGATTTTCGCTCTCTGGAAAGCCACCACCAGGAGGTTTGCGTGGCGCATTTGAATCCGCCAGGGGTATTGGGAATTGACAGGGTTTCGGTGAGTTTTGAGGTGGATGAGAGGCGGGTTTTGTTGGCGACGGTGCGGGATTTGGTGACTGGTAAGGTGTTGGTGGAAAAAGGTGCGATCGCCAAACTGCAATAGTGATAAAATTTTTAGATAACATTCGGATCTTGAAATCGGTACTACACAAACTCTCGTCCGGATGGTGCGCGGACGGAAGAATATTTATTTAAATCAAATTTATGCCGCCATGAAAAAGCAACAAAATAAATTCAGCTACCTGACGGCCATCGAAAGAATTCACCTGTCATTTCCGGCAAGATTTTTATTGGATAAAAACTTGCTGCAAGGCAAAGTCTTAGATTTTGGGTGCGGCTTCGGCAGCGATGTGAGATTGTTGCAGCAAAAAGGCTTGAATATTGCGGGTTACGACCCTTATTATTTCCCGGAATTCCCCGAAGATAAATTCGACACAATCATTTGCTTTTATGTTTTAAATGTTTTGTTTCCCGAAGAACAAGCTAATGTCCTGATGGAAGTGTCGCACTTGTTGAAACCGGGAGGGAAGGCATATTTTGCGGTGAGAAGGGATATCAAAAAAGAAGGCTTTCGAGAACATTACGTGCACAAAAAACCTACATATCAGTGCATTGTCAAACTTCCCTTTAAGTCAAATCACCTAGATGAGTCTTGCGAAATATACGAATACGTGCATTACAACCATCAAAGAAATTCAACTAATAACTGCATCTTCTGCAATCCTTACAAAAACCTAACTTTGCTAACTGAATCAGCAACAGCTTATGCGATGTTTGACGGTTATCCCGCCAGCAAAGGTCATGTTTTGATCATCCCCAAGCGTCACGTTGCCAATTATTTTGAACTGCCGTTTCGAGAGCAATCGGCTTGCTGGTTTATGGCTAATAAGGTGCAAGAAATGTTAAGCAAAGAGTTTCAGGCAGACGGTTTTAATGTGGGAATCAATATTAATAAAGAGGCTGGTCAAAGTCGCAGTCACGCGGCTATTCATGTTATCCCCCGCTACAGGGGTGATGCGGCGGGGAATAAGGGTGGGATTAGATATGTAATTCCCAAGAGTTAAAAATAAAAGTTAGCCAATTGTGAAAGGAATTCTTTTTTAACGCAGAGGCGCAGAGAACACAGAGGAATAGAGAAGAGAGGAATTCATAATTTTTGTAAGGATTGTTATATTTGAGCAAACGGCGAGCAAAATAAGGTTAAAATGTGTTTGCCAAGTCTAAAACTACACATTAGCAGTAATTTGGTGTTCTGTTTATGTCTAAGCGCAAAAAGCAAGAATGGCTCAAGGAAACTCTAGAGCTCAAAGAAGACCACAATTGGAAGTCAAAGCCTGGAACTCGAATTTTTGTAGCAGGAAGAGGTGCAGTCCGCTTTGATGTCCCCGAAGATTGGCATTTTGAACCGGATACAAAGTCGTTCCGATTTACGGATAAAAAGCCGCCGGATGATGATTGTTGTTTGGAGGTTTCGTTTAATTTGCTACCACCTGGTAACTGGGCAGATTTTCCGCTGGTGCCGCTATTACAGAAGGTGGTTGAAGATGATACGCGAAATCCGATCGATCCTGGGGAAATTATCCAATTGAAGCGGCAAACTGCCCGCATTGTTTGGACTGAATTTAAGTTTATCGACCCTCCTGAGCAGCGGGAAGCTTATTCGCGAATTTGTATCGGACTGGGTTCTAATGTTCAGTGTTTGATTACTTTTGATTACTGGGTTGATGATGCTGAACGTTTGACTCCTGTCTGGGATACGGTGATGGAATCTTTGGTTTTAGGCTTGTTTATTAGTGACCCTCGAACGGGGTTCGCACGTCCAGACTAGACCGATTTTCTGGGAAACTTTCAACAACTAATTTTGCTAAGTGTTGAATTGTTGGCCTGGTACCGGCGAGCAAATTTAGTACCTGCATTAAACTTTACAACCGCTTTGCCATGAAAATATCTGGCTTGCCAATTCCGTTGGCGTCGGGCATCACTCCCACGATCGCAAAACCCATTTTTTGATAAAATTCGTTTTGCTAATAAGCAGCCAGAACACTCGTCAAAACAGTTTTGCCAGCGTCGGTATCAGTTCCAGCAACTTAGCAGCAAGTTCATCGGCGATAGTTAATAAATAAAGTTTAACTTGCAGCTTTCATATTTCAGTTTCGGCTAATTTTGCCATAAAATCTCATTTTGCTATCGGTTAAGGGCGATCGATCTTCTGTGGAGATAGTTGGCGATCGCACTTTTTGCTAGATTTGAGTCGAGTGGCTAATCCTGAAAATGCTATAATTATTAACAAGTTGTACTTAGGGAGACTACGGAAATGCAGCTCGCACCCTTTGAAAAAAAAATGTGGAAGAGTTTGCCACCAAACACACCAGATCATCGCAGGTTCGATCGCGACACATACCAGCGCTACGACTTCAAAGAAACACCAATCGTTACCGAAATCAACCGTGAAAAACTTCCCCGGTTTGTTGAATCATTAAAACTTTCTAATTATATAGAAATGCGATCGTTCTACCAAAGAAGGGGTCGTTGGACTGCGACGATGAAATCCCGATTGATAGAGTCATTTATTCTCAATATTCCCGTACCTTCAATAATTCTGTACAAACAAGATTTCAAGCCTTATGAAGTCTTGGATGGTCAGCAGCGAATCTCGGCTATTCAAGAGTTTTATGAAAACAAACTCAAACTGACAGAGCTGGAAATTTTGCCTGAATTAAATGGACATACCTACAACAGACTTCCTCAAAAAATTAGAGCTAATATCGATCGACGCTCGATTTCCTCAATAGCAATTCTTGCCGAATTAACCTCCAATCCTGAAGCAGACAAGTTCCTCAAACGGAAAACCTTTGAACGTCTAAATACTGAAAGATTAAACTTCAGTCAACAGGAAATGAGAAACATTTTGTATGGTGGAAAGTTCAATGAACTGTTGCTAAAATTAGCGCGCCATCCCATATTTGCTGAAGCTTGGGGAATTCCGACAGACGATAACAGCCGAGACTTAGAGAAGAACAGTATTTATGAAAAAATGGAGGATGCTGAATTAGTTTTGCGTTTTTTTGCCTTAAGGAATATAGAACATTATCAAATGGAAATGCCAGAGTTTTTAGATTTGTATATGATGAAAAGTTTAAAATTTACCAATTACGATAGAAATTTTCTGGAAGATATTTTCACAAAAACTATTAAATTAGCACATAAAGTTTACGGAAAGCATTTATTTAAACCATTCGATCCTCAATCTCAAACTTGGTCTGAACAATCCAATCGCTCTTATTATGATGTGACTATGCTTGGTTTTAGCAAGCAATTACCTGATGCCGAGAAATTTTTTTCTAAAAACTTGCGAAATCGAGTTATTGAAGAAACAAAAAACCTCTTTAACAAACCAGAAGCTCGTCTTTTGACAGGAGGTGGAACAAGTAAAGCAGAGATTCAGGAGCGGCTCGGAATATTTGACGAAATGCTTTCGCAAGTTATCGGAGAGTAACTTGCGATGTTTGAGGAGCTGATCGAGAAAGCTAGTGTCAAAATTTCAACTGTTCGTGCGATAATCAAGACTAACCATCGACTTAGGAAAATCGTATCTCGAGACAGTTTAAATAAACAGAAGTTGGCAGAAAATCCTGAATTTGCCGCATTAATAGAGGTAATTCCTAGCGAAAAGGAGTGGGAAATTTACGATCGCTCTGCTGTTGTAACCCGATTGTATGCTATTTACGAGCGCTTCGTTGAGGATTTAATTTCGGATTGGCTGCGACGGATGCCCGATTTGGTTCCACGTTATTCAGATTTGGGAGAAAAAATCCAAAATACCCATCGAGAGGGTATAGGGCGTTTATTGATTGACATCAAAAAGAATAGGTTTCAACACCTTTCAGTTGAGAAAGTAGTGCAAGGATTATCCTGTGGAATTACTGACACTGGAAAATACGAACTACTTCCTGATGCTTTCCTATTGCACGAGCAAAATTTACGGAAGGAAGTGCTAGAAACTGTTTTGAAAAATGCTGGGATTGATGAGGCGTGGAAATGGGTAATTAACCACAAAGAAATTAAATATTTTGTAGAGGAAGTTCGCGGCAGTCAAAACACGGCAGAAGGAGAACTCAAACAACTCGTTGACTATCGAAATAAAGCAGCACACGGCTCTACAGATGAGATTTTGGGGACTCAAGAACTGTTGGACTTAGCTGATTTTGTTGAGGCTTTATGTAACTCCCTCGCTGATTTAGTCACCTACAATATAATTTTACTCCAGAGCGATCGAGGGCTGGTAATGGAGATTGGAAAAATTACTGAGTGGTTCAAAAAGCCACAAGCAGGTGTAGCGAAAGTTAAGGAAGTTACATTAACTGTAGGAGAATGTGTTTTTCTAGTTTTAGTTAACGATCAATTGTCGTACTGCTACTCTGCTAAAATTGAGAGCATTCGGCTTAACAATCTTTCCCAGGATCGTGTGGAAATAACCTCGGAGGCAGAAGTAGGGTTAAAGTTCGATCGGGATGCCAGAATTGGATTGACTATTTATGTAACTAGCTCGGATCGAGTTGACTGAATATTGTTAAGCTCTACCGATTTCAACAATATTTTCACCATTTTGCAGCAACTCCAAAGCTTCAGGAAAAGCGCGGGTAAAAATGCGTTGCAAGTCTCTATTGGTAATATTTCCACAGGTTAACCACAGAATTTGTGGCGGGCTTCCTAAACGAATTACTAAATCGATAAAATCTCGATCTTTCGTGATAACAACAGTGCCATAACCGTTAGCGCGAGCTGCATTAAATATCTCAATATCCTGAGCGTCTGACAACCCAATATCCTGTAGAGTTACTGCATTCACACCAAATGTAATACTCAACCACTCTGCGAGACTAGGAGGAAGTTGAGCATTTAGCCAGAAAATCATACAGCAATCCTCGGAAAGTCAATTCGGAGTGCAGCAAACAGCAAGCAAGCTTGAATATCTTCAGGTTCTAAATCGGGAAAATCTGCCATAATTTCACTAGCAGGAACATTATCTGCTAGAGTTTCTAGAATATCGCTAACTCGAATTCTCATGCCTCGGATACAGGGACGGCCTCCACATTTACCCGGAGTTTGAGTAATTCGATCGAGTAAAGCAGTTTTGTCTAGCATAAGTTCTTACCTACTGCACGGTACTTAATAGTATAGCGCTTGAAGTATAGTTTCAAAATAAAATTATTCTCGAAGTGCGATCGCCAAAATACAGTACAATTATCTTTTCCGCTGACAATTGCAAACAGTTCTAGGACGGGTTGATTAACCCTCAACCCTCAACCCTCAACCGTAAGGTGCGTCGCTACTAGATGGTCGATTTGTATTTGGGATGGTTGGTGGCGACGCACCCTACAACTATCAACTATCAACTATTAACTATCAACTGTCAATTTATGATTTGCGATTACCTGGTACAAATCCTCACCGCCCGCGTCTACGATGTTGCTCAAGAAACAGCCCTAGAAGTCGCCCCCAATCTATCAGCACGGCTCAACAATAAACTTTTGCTGAAGCGAGAGGATATGCAGTCGGTGTTTTCCTTCAAACTGCGGGGTGCGTACAACAAAATGGCGCAACTGTCGCCGGATTTGCTAGCACAAGGTGTCATCGCAGCTTCCGCCGGCAACCACGCCCAAGGAGTCGCCCTCGCTGCCCGCCACCTGGGAACTCGCGCGATTATCGTCATGCCCGTAACAACGCCGCAGGTGAAGGTAAATGCGGTGATAGCCCGTGGTGGAGAGGTAGTCTTGCATGGGGATACCTACGACGATGCCTACGCCTTTGCGCGCCAATTAGAGGCGGAAAAAGGTATGACTTTTATTCACCCTTTTGATGACCCCTACGTGATTGCGGGACAGGGTACGATCGGCATGGAAATTCTGCGGCAACATCAAAAACCAATTCATGCAATTTTTGTGGCAATTGGCGGCGGTGGATTGATTTCGGGAATTGGTGCTTATGTCAAACGGTTGCGGCCGGAAATTAAGATTATTGGCGTCGAACCTGTCGATTCCGATGCAATGAATCAATCGCTGAAAGCGGGTAAACGGGTGCGTTTGTCGCAGGTGGGCTTATTTGCTGACGGCGTTGCTGTGCGGGAAGTGGGGAAGGAAACTTTTCGGTTGTGTCAGGAGTATGTGGATGAGATTATTTTGGTGGCTACGGATGATGTTTGTGCGGCGATTAAGGATGTTTTTGAGGATACGCGATCGATCTTAGAACCTGCTGGCGCTTTGGCGATCGCAGGTGCGAAAGCTTACGTCGAACGGGAACAAATCGCAGGAGAAACGTTAATTGCCGTTGCTTGCGGTGCAAACATGAATTTTGACCGCCTGCGTTTTGTAGCAGAAAGAGCGGAGTTTGGCGAACGCCGCGAAGCGATTTTTGCAGTCACAATTCCCGAACAGCCGGGAAGTCTCCGCAAGTTTTGCGAATGTTTGGGTAAGCGCAATTTAACTGAATTTAGCTATCGAATTGCCGATAAAAAAGCAGCACATATTTTTATCGGCGTGCAAATTCAAAACCGCGCTGATGCGGTTAAAATAGCGGCAAAATTTGAAGATTGTGGCTTCAAAACTTTGGATTTAACTGATGATGAATTAACGAAATTGCACTTGCGGCACATGGTGGGCGGCCGTTCTATGCTAGCCGATCATGAATTATTTTATCGCTTTGAATTTCCCGAACGTCCGGGTGCGTTGATGAAGTTTGTCGGTTCGATGAGTCCTAACTGGAATATCAGCGTTTTTCACTATCGAAATAACGGCGCAGATTACGGGCGAATTGTGGTGGGAATTCAAGTACCGCCCGATGAGATGCAGGAATGGCAGGCTTTTTTGGATACGCTGGGCTATCAGTATGGGGATGAGAGTCAAAATCCGGCGTATAAGCTATTTTTGGGATAGTTTGGTTTGCGGTCTGGAAACAAATTAATATTTATGAACCTGCTCAAAAAAATATTGCCGTTTTTTTTGATGATTTTTGCTGTTGCTATTGTGGCAGCAGTTGCACATTTTGCGATCGAACAACTTTCCAGCCCAGTCAGTTATTTTCAACCTGTGGATACCAGAGATGGTGCAGAGTTGTACAAAAAAGAACTACCCAACGGAAATCAGGCTTATTTGCAAGTTATTAACGTGCAAAAAATGCAAATAGACCAGCTAATTGGAGAGGTCGATCGGATGGCTTTCAATAAAGGATTGTATTATCAGGGAGAAAACAAATATTACAGTCCTTTTTTTAAGAGCAAGTTATTCTCTGAAGTTACAGGTGAATACAAAAAGCTTTACGGCAATGGTGTTTTTTCCATCATTAACTGTTCTTTTTTTGAACAGTACCAACGCAGCACGCAGCTATCTTTTCCTGTCAAATTCAACGGTCAAGTTATTACTGGCGGTAACGGCATCTACGGCCCCGTCAAGAAACCAAAAGATGGGCAGTATAAAAATGTTCGATTGAAAGCTTTGGTCTGGAACGATCGAGAAGCATATATCACAAATTACGAACCGCAAACCGGAACGCCCTTGAATCAAAAAGAAGTACAAAATGCAGTTGTCACTTACGAATACAAGCACCATCCAGCTAAACTCATATCTAAAAATCCCGCAAATAGGTATCACGTCATCGGTACGCTGGACAAAGATGGTCGCAAGGGTAATGAATTGCTGGCAATTATCACAGTTAATGAAGCGACATTAGACGCAGCAGCTAAGTTAATGCGAGAATTCGGAGTCAAAGGAGATATAGTGACGATCGACGGCGGACTCTCAACTTATCTATTCAATCCTAAAGTCGGGGAGATTATGTTGCCTAAATCTAATAATATTGCCACTCGCGAACTGCCGCACTATTTAGGATTTAGGAATAGAAAATCTCAGACAGCTTCACCAAAAATATTGGTGGCTCAACCTGCAGGAAAAGTGGAGGTGGAAGCAAATAAACCTTATTTGATTTTGTGGAGAGACAATATTCAGGATGAGGTCAAGATTGAGCTGTATCAAGAGAATAAGTCGGTTGAAAGCATAGCCAACCGCGCGACTAGCGATGGGGTTTATGAGTGGAAACCTAAGATTGCTGTAAAATCAGGGTCTTTGATTCGGATTTCAAGTGTTAAAAATGCCAAGGTGTCTGGGGCTTTGCAGTTGTGATTATTGTTGGCAAAGAAATCTCATGGCGATCGCAAATTCTGCACGTACTCAATACTGAGTCCGGTTGTTTGACTGATAGTTGCATCATCCAGGCGATCGAGCAATTGCCGCGCGATCGCCAGCTTTTCTTCTTGTCGAGCTTCTTGAACGGCTTTAATTATAGCTCCTTGTTGGTCGTAAATAAACATTTCTCGCCGTTCGATATCCGCCAATTCATCGGGGGTTAAGTTCACTTGATTGGCGATGCCAAAGGCTTGATGAATCTCTGGAACGCTATCCATTACTGCCGGGACATCCGTTATCGTCCTCGCATATTTCATAAAATAAATCCATTTATCTGCAAGGGTTTCTAGCTGGTGTACTTCCTTGGTGAATTTCGGAAGTTCTACAAATACTAACTCAATGTTATTATCGGTATAGATGAGATTTGTGCTTGCTTCTTTGTAGACGAATCTCGAAATTAGTTGCTGGCTATTTTCAAACATCTCGAAATCAGTCAGTGTTAATGCTATCACTGGTCTGAGCATTCGGTAGCCTTCTCCTTTTTGCAATTGAAAGGCGTAAGTTTTGGCGGCATTGTACAAAACTCTCTGCCCGAAAGACTCTACGTTTAATACCTGCATTTCAATAATGACTAACGTACCATCGGCGAGTTTGGCTTTGACATCTAAATAAGTATCTTTCAAGCCTTCGACTTTGGGCGGTAAGTTAGGGTCGATAATTTCTAAGTCTTCAATGGTAGGATTGCCATCGTAAATCATGGCGTTGAGAAAACTGATGAGAATGTCTTTGCTTTCTGAGGAGCCAAATATTCTTTTGAAGGCGTAATCGGTTTTGGGGTTGATGAATGTCATGGTGGGAATCGGGAATAACGACCGTTGTTTCGATTTTATCATCGGTGATCTTTTTGAAATAAATCTCATTCCGATCGCAAATTCTGCACGTACTCAACGCTAAGTCCGGTTATTTGAGCGATTGTTGCGTCATCTAGGCGATCGAGCAATTGCCGCGCGATCGCCAGCTTTTCTTCTTGTCTGCCTTCTTGTCGAGCTTCTTGAACGGCGTCTTTAACAGCTTTAATTATCGTGCCTTGTTGGTCGTAAATAAACATTTCTTGCCGTTCGATATTTGCCAGTTCATCCGGGCTTAAATTCGCTCGATCGGCGATGCCAAAAGCTTGATGAATTTCGGGGACGCTATCCATTACTGGCGGTACTTCCGTTATCGTTATTGCGTATTTCATGAAATAGAGCCATTTATCTGCCAGAGTTTCTAGTTGGTCTACTGATTTGGTGAATTTCGGCAATTCTACAAATACCAACTTGATGTCATTATCGGGATATTGTAAGTTAGAGTTTTCTTCTTTGTAGACAAACCTCGAAATTAATTTGCCGCTATTTTTAAACATCTCGAAATCAGTAATCGTCAAGGCAATTACTGGTTTGAGCATTCGATATCCTTCTCCTTTCTGCAATTGAAATGCGTAGGTTTTCGCTGCGTTGTACAAGATTCTTTGTCCGAAAGACTCGACGTTTAATACCTGCATTTCAATGATGACTAGAGTTCCGTCGGCAAGTTTGGCTTTGACATCTAAAGAAGAGTCTTTTAAGCCTTCAACTCGGGGCGGGAGGTTGGGATCGATAATTTCCAAGTCTTCAATAGTCGGATTGCCTTCGTAAATTATGGCGTTGAGGAAACTGATGAGAATGTCTTTGCTTTCTGAGGAACCGAAGATTTTTTTGAAGGCGTAATCGGTTTTGGGGTTGATGAATGTCATGGTGGGAATCGGGAATCACGATCGCTATTTCGATTGTAACACTTGATTTGATCCTCAACGTTCGCTGTCTTAATTGTATTAGAAGGTCGATCGAACTTGACCAAGAATTTCAAAGGTGGTACCCGCCACGTGATTTATCCGTGGAATCAATCCAAAATCTCAAATCGAAAATCCTCAAGAAAGAGCATTTATCTCGCGCAAGTCAATCTAAAATCTAAAATCTAAAATCTAAAATCGA
>NZ_JAUBRJ010000120.1:0-12693 GCF_036701805.1 Microcoleus sp. N3A4 | reverse complement strand
ACTAATGACTAATGACTAATGACTACTGACTACTGACTACTGACTACTGACTACTGACTACTGACTACTGACTACTGTATTTTCAAGACTGCCGATGCCTTCAATTTCGATGCGGACTCGATCGCCTATTTGTAGCGGCCCTACTCCTTGCGGCGTTCCCGTCAGTATTACATCACCGGGAATTAGGGTCATTACTTGACTGATGTAGGAGACGAGAAAGTCTGGGGAAAATACCATGCGATCGATCTGGGATGACTGTACCGGTCGCTCGCTCTCATTGACAAAAGTCTGCAATTGTGCAGCAGGACTAAGTTCGCGGACAATCCAAGGCCCCAAGGGACAAAATGTATCGAACCCTTTGGCCCTCGCCCACTGGTTGTCCCGCTTTTGCAAATCTCTGGCTGTTACGTCGTTGGCGATCGTATAGCCCCAAATTTTGCCGTGTGCTTGTTCGGGAGTGCAGTTGGTACAGTGTTCGCCAATCACCAGGGCCAATTCTCCCTCGTAGTCTACCCTTTCCGACTGCTGCGGATAGCGAATCGCTCCACCTGCGGGGATGACAGCACTCGGAGGCTTGAAAAACAGCAGGGGCTCAGCAGGTACTGGGGTTCCCATCTCGGCGGCGTGATCGACATAATTTTTGCCTACGGCTACAATTTTTGAGGGAGAGCACGGGGCGAGAATTTGGTAAGTATCTGGTAAAAGTTCCAAATCAGTTGGTTGTCCTTGTAACCAGGGAGGTGCATCAAATACTTGAACGCTGCGGCTCAGTTGCAGTAAACCGTAATGGATGTGTCCTTGTGTTGTTTTAACTCGAACGTAGCGCTGGGCCATACTATTTTAGATTTTAGATTTTAGATTTTAGATTCTAGATTCTAGATTAAGAGGATATAGGCATAATTGCGGAAAATTAATTTGTTTATGCCCGTTTAAGATTTTTGCTGTACGATTGTCAAATCGATTTCTGTGCAAATTCCGTGCAGCGGTTTGTCCCACGAGTCAACTGGTAGCTGGGCAAGCAAGGCAAATTCAAAGATTGTGCCGATCGCAATTTTTGATTTCCACTCAGCTAAACTGAACATTCGATCGTAATAGCCGCCGCCGTAGCCCAAGCGATAGCCGCGAACATCGCAGCCTACAGCGGGTACGAGGATTAAATCTACTTCTGAGCGGTCTATTTTAGGAGCATCCGGCAGCGGTTCTAGTATGCCGTAAGCTCCAGTATGTAAAGCATCTCCGGGCTGCCAGATGTGCCAGGATAGCTCTTTGCCGACACAGCGGGGAAATCCCCATTTGCGGGGAGTTACAAATAGGGGACTTAAATCTGGTTCTTGGCGACAACTGAAGTAGGCGAGGATTGTTTTTGCTTCGGTGAATAGGGGCGAGTTTTGCAGGCGGTGGCAGATGCGATCGCTCTTTTGTCTCCATTCTTGTGCTGATAGGGATTTGCGGGTGTTGAGGAGCGATTTTCTTAATTCGGTTTTAGTTAATGAAGGTTCAGCAGTATTCATATTTCATATTAAATCATCGCTGCGGGTAGGGACACGGCAATGCCGTCTCCTCAAAATGGGGGACACAGCATTGCCTTGTCCCTACAGATATCGTGGCTAATTAACTGGATTTGATATTACATATTGTCTCACCACAGGACAAACGCTGAATAGCGTTTCATTCTCCTGTTCTTCTATTTCAACTAACGATCGCCTCCCCAAAGATTGCAGCCCGTCGAATAAGTCGGAGGGCGATAAATCGGCATCTTGTAGCAATTGCTCTATTGAAACTGAATTTGCTTCTTGGCTGAGGCGGGAGATTAGCTTTTTCTCTAATTCTGACAAACGATTTATCTGCGGGTGCAATGTTGCTGCCAATTCTTCCCCTAGAAATAGCCTATCATATTTCAAAAAATATGCAACCCGGCCTCGGAATATTTCTTGAATGGTGGTGGCGACTATTTTTAACCACAATGGATTGCCTTGATAGGCGTTAATTAGGTTTTCCCATGTTTCGGGATTGAGTAAACTTTTTTGTCGGAAAATTTCGGCTGCTGCTGTACCTATACCTTTGAGTTGCAAGGTGCGAACTGGTGAATTTTCACCTTTTAAGGCGGTAATTTCTCTGGGAGGTTCCCAACTGTTGAGGATTAAGCAACTGTTGTGGGTTGTTTCTGCGATTTGTCTGAAGAGGATGCTGTAATTTTCGCATTCTGGGCGGTAATTTCCTGCTAGCTGTCCGCTGCTGAGAATGGTTTGCACGTCGTCGAGGATGATGAGACAGCGGTTTTTTCGCAGATATTCCATTAACAGGGAAAGTCGCTCTGGAATGCTTGTCTGGAGTTCGATTTCTGGTTTATTTAAGAGAAATTGTAGGAGATTTTTCAGGGTAGTTTCTAAGGGTGGGGAGTGGCGGAGACTTCGCCAGATGACGCATTCAAAGTTATGCTGAATTTGTCGGAGGAGGTGGAGGGAAAGTGCGGTTTTGCCAATGCCACTGAGTCCTGATATTGCTGCGATGTTGCACTTTTCTTGGACGATGGATTTTTCGAGGGTGGCGAGTTCGGATGTGCGATCGCACAATAATGAAATATGAGGTGCGTCTGCTAAGTCTAGTCTGGTTTGGGGTTTGGAGGTTTCTGAGGTGGGGGTTGAGGGCGATCGCTTTTGTGGATATTCTGAAAATTGACTATCCTTACAGACATTGACATTACCAATAAAAAAATCGTTTCCCGAATTTGATGAAATGATGAATAATTGTCGTCTCTCAAGTGTCGATCGTAAATTCGATGGAGTAACTTCTTCACCTAATACATTTGATAAACGCTTCCATAATTTTGAAGCTACATTCCTGACGTGACCTTCGCTACAATGTGATGCTTCTGCGATTTGAGAGTATTTTTGACCTTCCCATACACCCCCCAGGATAGCTTCTTGCAGATCCTCCAAATGTTCTCCCGTCTTGGCGAAAACCATGTCGTCGGCAAATCTCAAGACTTCTTTAACGTCCATCGGTGAGTTAAGTTTAGGGGTTTGACCTATTATACCTGCTATTTTATGACATTTTATGACATGGATGGCAACATTTGACTTTTTTTGAGAGTTAGCGTTAGGTAAAACAACTTACATTTTCTGACTTTTTATTACTGGACATCACTGTGAATATAATGATATTATTCAAATATAAGCGATCATTTTCCGCTAATAAACTATAGCAATACATTGGAGTATTAAGCTCATGGCTGACAAACCCAAAAGAGAACCTAAGCTGAAATGTCCGCTGTCGCAAGAACAAAAGGAGACGGTCAAAGAGGTGGCTGATGTCATTGATAAGCATAGAAGAATTGTGAGAAAAATTACTGGTTAAAACTAATATTTTTTTGCATCGTATCGATATGAGAAATGATTTGAGTGGGTTTGAAATAATCAGACTATTTTTTGAACTGCTTTTTCAGCTAGTTGACTAAGACTATTGATTGATCGTAGGTATTTGACCCTCAAAGGAAAGAAGCATGGATGCACTCGTAGCAGCAATCGCACAAATTTTAGATTACATTCACACCCAAGGCCCCAACGGGATCGCACAGCTAACAACACTACTCGAAGCTTTCAGGGTTGGAGCAGTTTCTGTTGCGGCTCTGGTTGGCTTGGCTATTAACGTACCCGTTGTTGTTGAAGTTATTGGCCAGTTGATAGCTTTAATCAGTTCTGGTGCTGCTGTTCCTGAAATAGCGACGGCGATGGGGTCGTTGGCGGGTTCACTGGGACTATCTATTGAGGCTCTCATCCAGATATTACAATTTATCGGCGGTTTGATGCTGGCATTTTAAATATATCAAAAGCGATCGCCCTTCCTGAACCGAGGTGCGATCGCACTTTCAATTTATCCCCTCGATCGCACTTCGTCAATTTCTGCTTCTGAATCTTCCTTAGTAAAAATTACATCCTCATAAATAGCATCAATACCTGTGCGAAAATCTACGCTACCCAAGTGAATTTCGCTGCCTTGAGTATAGGAATACAAAACCCACAACCCTTCAGCATTCCGACGAAAACACTCTACCCGCTCACGTTTTTGACTAATTAACACATACTCTTGAAGCGTTTCTAATTCTTGATAGTCAGCAAATTTATCGCCCCGATCGAATCCTTCAGTACCATTTGACAAAACCTCGACAATTAAACGAGGATATCTTTTATAAGATTGAAAAGCTTTGTCCCGTTCATCGCACGTTACCATCACGTCGGGATAGTAGTAAATATTCTGAGATTCAATCCTAACTTTCATGTCCGACATATAAACACGACAGCCACTACCCCGAACATGATTTCTCAAAAGTGTACATAAGTTGCCCGAAACCGTCACATGAGCATCATTTGCATCACCCCTTGCATAGATTTTGCCCTCAACATACTCGTGTTTGAGCTGACTGAGTTCTTCTAACTTCAGATACTCTTCGGGGGAGATATAATTGTGGGTGCGATCGGCAATCATTGGCTTTCCCAAATTTTAGTTTTCGATGATTTCAGTCGAGGTATTTGTATTATAGCAGTTTTCACTCGGATGAAATACAGGACACAGCAGTAGGGAGACGGCACTGCTGCCGACTATTGTCAGTGAATTATCACCCAAATTTGTATAATTTATTAGTGCCAGAAGGCGGATTGGTTTGTGTAGGATAGGTTGCCACCGCCGACTATTATAAATAAGGTTTCTAACCCGCATTTAGTATTATTCCTAAAAAAACCCGATTTATTCAATAAACCGGGTTTTTCACACTTACGCTGCGTGTTTTCGATACCAGTCGATCGTACTTTTCAACCCTTCCTTAAACTTTACCTCCGCAACAAAACCAAACTTTTCCTTAGCCCTTTGGGTATCCAAACAGCGGCGCGGCTGACCGTTCGGTTTGTCTGTTTCCCAAACAATTTCTCCCTCAAATCCCATCAATTCGCAAATCGTTTCCACTAAATCGCGAATTTTAACTTCGCTATTCGTTCCCAAATTAACCGGGTCAGATTCGTTGTAAAATTGAGCCGCCATCACAATTCCCCGCGCCGCATCTGTGGAATACAAAAACTCGCGGCTGGGGCTGCCATCGCCCCAAACCGGCAGTGTTTTGTCTCTCCTTGCTTGCGCTTCGTGGACTTTGCGAATTAATGCGGGGATGACGTGGGAACTTTTCGGGTCAAAGTTATCTTCCGGGCCGTACAGATTTACTGGTAGCAAGTAGATACCGTTGAATTCGTACTGCTGGCGGTAGGATTGCAGTTGCACTAATAAGGCTTTTTTGGCAATTCCGTAAGGTGCATTTGTTTCTTCAGGATAGCCGTTCCAGAGGTCGTCTTCTTTAAATGGAACAGGGGTGAATTTGGGATAAGCGCAAATAGTGCCGACGCAGACAAATTTTTCGACTCCTGCTTCGTAGGCGACGTGGATTAGTTGCGCGCCCATCATCAAATTGTCGTAAAATAATTCAGCGGGTTTGATTTTGTTTAAACCGATGCCGCCGACGTGGGCGGCGAGGTGAATGATGATATCTTGTTTGTCGGCGGCGCGCTTGCAGTTTTCCATGACGCGGAGGTCGCAGTCGATCGATCGAGTCACCGAAATTTTATCGGCATCGGCCCCTGCTTTCACTAACTGGTCGATTACCTGACGGCCCAAGAAACCGGCGCCGCCCGTGACTAGAATGCTTTTGCTGCTTAAATCCAAGCTTGTCATAATTTTAGCCTCGGGATTTTGAATAAGGGTCGATCGACAATTTCAATTCTAAAATTTTTGCTTTAGCAAAAAAAGCTTTCAGCTACAGGACGCGCTTGCCCGCAAATCTATTTTAGCAGCCGCAGATAGGGACAATGTACTCCATGCAAACCCGAAAGTTAGATTTATCGGCCGCGAGTCCTCAACTATCATTTTAATGTTTTTGTTAGCCCGCACATCCGAAAATTTTGCGAGAATTAAGCTGGTTCTTTGAATGCCGATCGCGCTAATAGCTTTAACAATCCTCTCATTAGTTGTGAACAGTGTTTAGGGGCAATCCCGGGCGCGTGGGAGCCTTTCGCCAATGGGGTATACACGGGGCACTACCCCTACACACTGTTCCCAGTGACCGCTTTGTTTAGCGGCTCAATCAAATCCGTTGCCCGAACCCCGACCTTGCTGGTCTAAAGCTTTCATGTCAGCATCTACCATTAAATGTACTAACTCCTGAAAAGTTACAGAAGGTTCCCAATTTAATTGCTGGCGCGCCTTAGTCGAATCGCCAATCAACAGTTCGACTTCTGCCGGACGCAAGTAGCGTTCGTCAAACTCCACATATTTTTGCCAATCTAAATTCACGTAAGTAAAAGCCAAATCGAGAAATTCCTTAATGGAATGGGTCTCGTTCGTAGCAATGACATAATCGTCAGGCTTATCTTTTTGCAGCATCAGCCACATCGCTCGCACGTAGTCTTTAGCATAGCCCCAGTCCCGCTTGGAATCGAGATTGCCCAAGTAAATCTTTTTCTGCTTGCCGGCGACTATTCTGGCAACGGCGCGAGTAATTTTGCGAGTTACAAAAGTTTCACCGCGGCGGGGAGATTCGTGATTGAACAAGATGCCGTTGCAGGCAAAAAGTCCGTAAGATTCGCGATAATTTACTGTTTGCCAGTGACCGTAAACTTTGGCGCAGGCGTAAGGACTTCTGGGATAAAAAGGAGTTGTTTCCTTCTGCGGAACTTCCTGCACCAAACCAAACATTTCCGAAGAACCTGCTTGATAGAACCGCACTTCTATGCCGGTGCGGCGCTGATAGTCCCGAATTGCTTCTAGCAGGCGCAATACTCCCATTCCTACTGTGTCAACCGTATATTCCGGCGAGTCAAAACTGACTCGAACGTGAGATTGAGCCCCTAAGTTATAAATTTCTACCGGCTGAACTTCTTCTAATATCCGGCGGAGAGTGGTGCCGTCGGTTAAGTCGCCGTAGTGCAGAAACAGGCGCGCGCCCTCGCTGTGAGGATCGACATAGATGTGGTCAATGCGATCGGTATTGAAACTAGAACTGCGCCGGATAATGCCGTGAACTTCATATCCTTTATCTAACAGTAATTCGCTCAAGTAGGAGCCGTCTTGACCTGTAATACCTGTTATTAGCGCTCGCTTGCGTTGCGTCATCTGATTTTCCTTTGACAGGCTGTGTTAATTCACAATAAATTTTTGGGCAGAGGCTGTTGCTCCTGCCGATCGTATTCTCAAGCTCTACGTTAACTCACAATTCTTCGATCGGCTTCCAGGAACTGTTTAGTTTTGACAAAGAGTTTGTCGCTTGCTGTCAGTAGTCAGCATCAGTGGTCAGTAACAAATAAAACTAACTACCGATTGCTGACTGCGGACAAAAATTAATATGCGCCGTTATTTTTGGGAAAAATCACAACTCCAATTGTTTTGAAAACAATCCACATATCCATCCAAAGGTTTTTGTCATTGGCGTAATAGAGGTCGATTTGGACTCGGCGGGGATAGGGAATGTCGTTGCGACCGGACACTTGCCACAAGCCTGTAATTCCAGGTCTTATGGTGAGAATTTTGTTGATGTGACGACCGTATCTCGGCAGTTCTTCTTCAACTAAAGGTCTCGGCCCGACGACGCTCATATCTCCTTTTAAAACATTCCAAAACTGGGGAAACTCGTCTAAACTGGTCATTCGTAAAAATCTTCCAATCCAGGTAATTCGAGGGTCTTGTTTCAGCTTGAAATTGTCCTCAAACTCTTGACGCAAATGCGGAGAATTTTCCATGATTTCCAGCAATATATCGTCCGCGTTTTCCACCATCGTTCTGAATTTAAGGCAATAAAACCTTTTACGGTTTTTGCCTACTCGTTCCTGTACGTAAAAAATAGGCCCGGACGAGCTTAAGGCGATTAAGAAAGCCAAAAGCAGGTAAACCGGAGCAAACAGGATCAGAACCGATAAGGAAAACAGGATGTCAAATAACCGCTTGAAAAGTTCTCCGTCGAGGCTCTGTAGAGAACGACTTATGCGTCTATCTCCTTGCAGGACAGGCTGAAAACCGCGTCTCGCGATCGCTCGAATTACCTTGCCGGAGATTAGTTGGCTGTCGGCAGTCATCTTACTCCTTCACTTCACACCACACACAGTCCTGATCATAAAGCCTCAAGACGCTTTGTTCTCTGAATTATGTTTCCAATACTCAATTTTTTGCCTTCAGAAGGCTTCTGAAGGCAGAATGCAGCGGAAGTTGAAGGCTTCTGAAGGCAGAATGCAGCGGAAGTTGAAGGCTTCTGAAGGCAGAAGGAAGAAGAAAGAGGGCTTCTCCCTTCAGAAGGAAGAGGGCACAAGGCACTTATGCAGAGGGCTTCTGAAGGCACTTATGCACAAGGCAGAAGGAATATTTTCCCACTTCCTCACTCTCGGGCTCTCGGGCTCTGTCACTTTCAAGTCCCAGACTTGGTAAAATCGCGGGATTGAAATTCCTGATAGCAGCGTTCCACAAAAGCTAGATAGCGCTGCCCAAAGACATCGGGGGCAAACTGTTCAGCGTGCAACCTGCAGGTTTCTGGCCCAAATTTGCCTTGCAACTGCTCAAATTCCTCGACAGCTTCGACTAATGCCGCTGCGGTTTGGGAAGAAAAAAATAAACCAGTCCCTGTCTCTGGATGTTGGCGAATGTCGAGCACTGTTTCTAAGGCGCCGCCTGCTGCATAGGAAATTACCGGGGTTCCGCAAGCTTGAGCTTCTACCAAAGCTATGCCAAAATCTTCGCAAGCTGCATAGACAAAAGCTTTCGCCTCTGCCATGTACTTTTCAACGATCTCGGCGGGCTGCCAGCCGAGCACTTGCACGTTGGGTTTGGCGATTTGCCGAATCATTTCTAATTCTGGCCCGGTGCCGATGACAATTAGAGTATGCCCGAGTTGATTGAATGCTTGGACGATCGCACTAACGTTTTTGTAACTCACCAACCGGCAAACTGTGACGTAAAAGTCTTGTTTTTGCCGCATCAAGGAAAATCGATCGATATTTACCGGCGGATAAATCACCTGGGCCCGCCGCCGGTAGCACCGCCAAATTCGGCGCGCCGTGTGTTGGGAGTTGGCGATGAAATAATCGACGCGGTTGGCGGAAATTACGTCCCACTGCCGCAGTCGGTGCAGCAAATATCGCGTCAGCAAGCCGGGGATGCCCCGTCCGGCTTTGCTGCTGTGCAAATAGTCAAAAGTTAAGTCCCAAGCGTAGCGCATGGGCGTGTGGCAGTAGCAAACGTGCAGTTGCTGGGGACTGGTGAGGATGCCTTTGGCGACGGCGTGGGATGATGAGAGGATGATGTCGTATTCTCGCAAATCTAGTTGTTCGATCGCGATCGGCAGCAAGGGCAAATATTTTTGCACGCCGCTGCGAGCTCCGGGAAAATGCTGCAAAAATGTTGTGCCAATCTGTCTTTTGAAAAGATAGCTTTCGGGATTTGCCGATTCAAAGTCGATGAGGGCATAGACATCAGCGTCGATGTATTTGAGAATTTCCTGCACTACCAGTTCTGAACCGCCAGTAGCTAAGGGCGTCAACCATTCGTGCACGAGGGCGTATTTGAGTTTTTTCACTTGTATGTAGCCGATCGAACGATTTGTTAGCGCCAGTTCTGTCAATATTAATCTTACCGAGGGATAGCTTACGCAACCTTAAGCCATCAACCGGGTTTCTAGGTAGGTATCTTCAAACTGAGATGTTGCACCATTCTCAATTACTTGTTTAGGAACAGGCATCTTGCCTGTTCCACAAAGAGTGAATTTTCTCGCTTCACAGGCCGGAAAGCCTGTTAAGCGAGAATGGTGCAAGATGTGAGTCAAACCAAGGATTTTGGGAATAAACAGAGTTTTTGTCAAATCAGGGACAGTCAAACCGCAATCAGCAGCAGCGATTCCCCCAATTGTTGACAAGAAATACTATGAGGCGGAATACTGAAGGTGATTTGCGAGCGCCTAAATCTTCGGAACGGGCGATCGGCTCAATATGGTGTGAGGAAAAAATGTCCAAATTTTTGTGGAAGGGACTTTTAGTTAGTCCGGCTGTATTGGCAGCAACTTTAGTCGTATCTTCGACGGCGCTAGCAGCAGAGCAACCTGTAGAAATTGCCGCGACAGCTCAAGCTCATCAATTGCAATTACCAGGTGCTGCAACCGAGTCTACCAAGTCTGAGACGGCAGCGGTTACAGCCGAACCAGCGCCACTAGCTAGCAACTTGACTGTTGAAACTATCGATCGAGAAAGTGCGAACCTCTACGAGGGCTTTCCTTCGGATCGCTTCGCTAACGCTAACGAGCCCGCCCCAGTTGCCGAACAAGCAAAAGCACCGGAAAACGCAGTTGCAGCAGATTTAAGCGAAACCAAACCCGCAGTCGCGCCCGCAAATTTAAGTGCCGAACAACCTGTCGCGGAGCAAATCCCCGCAGTCGCGCCCGCAAACTTAACCGAAACGCCACCCGCAGCCCCACCTGCTAATTTAAACGCAGAAAAATCCGCCGCACAACCCGAGCCGATTGCCCAATCGAGCGATCCAAGTGCCCAACCTCAAGCACAGTCAAATATTTTAGAACAAATCAACCAATACAGCGCCGAAGACAGTAGCAGCGAAGATGCGGCCGGCCAAGTAACCTCAGTTTCCCAACTTTCCGACGTTCGGCCCACCGATTGGGCGTTCCAAGCTTTGCAGTCTTTAGTAGAGCGCTACGGTTGCATAGCTGGCTATCCTGACGGCACTTTTCGCGGCAACCGGGCGATGACTCGCTACGAGTTTGCAGCCGGTTTAAATGCGTGTTTGGATAAAGTTACCGAGCTGATTCAAGGCGGTTCGAGAAATCTGGCAACAAAAGAAGATTTGGCTTCAGTGCAAAGGTTGCAAGAAGAATTTGCGGCGGAATTGGCAACTTTGCGCGGCCGCGTCGATGCTTTGGAAGCGCGCACCTCTGAATTAGAAGCAAATCAGTTTTCGACTACGACTAAACTCAACGGCGAAGTGGTATTTGCTTTGACGGGTATCGCCGGAGGAGATGATGCCGAGGGCCGCGAAGCTGATAAAACGACGGCTTTTGGCAGCAGGGTTCGTCTCAATTTCGACACGAGTTTTTCTGGAAAAGATTTGCTCAGAACTCGACTGCAAGTTTTAAATTTGGGTTCGTTTTCTACTAATAATACGAAAACCGCTGAAGGGGAATTGCGGTTTAATGCCGGGCCTTTTGGCGAGGCTAGCAATACTGTAGGTTTAGATGCGCTGCTTTACCAATTTCCTCTAGGCAAAAGCACTACTGTAATTCTCGAAGCCAACGCCGGCGCGGCTGACGATTTTACCAACACAGTCAACCCTTACTTTGACGGAGACGGCGGCAGCGGTGCTCTTTCTAACTTCGGTACTCGCAACCCGATTTACTATTTGACTGGCGGTTCTGGCATCGCTCTGCGGCATCAGTTTGGGGAAAAACTCGAACTGAGTTTAGGATATTTGGCCGGCAACGCCGCGAACCCGACGCGGGGTAACGGTTTGTTCAACGGTTCTTACGGCGGTTTGGCTCAGTTGACTTTCAAACCGAGCGACAGCATTGCTTTAGGTTTAACTTACGTTAATTCCTACAACTTTGTGACCGGTACCGGCAGCAATGCTTCTAATTTCCCGGTGCGTCTCGGTTCCTTCGGGCTCGACAGCGATAGCAATCTGCCAGTTTCTAGCAATTCCTACGGCGCGCAAGCTTCGTTGAAACTTGGTCGCCGAATTGCTCTTGGCGGTTGGGCGGGTTACACAAACCAGCGCATTTTGTCGAACTTGGCTACTCCTACCGGTTCTGTGCAGCGGGGAGATCAAAAAATCTGGAACTGGGCAGTTACTTTGGCTTTTCCCGATTTGTTGAAAGAAGGAAATGTGGCGGGGATTCTGGTAGGTATGGAGCCGCGGGTGACGAGTTCTACTAATCGGACTTTGCCGGAAGATAAGGATACTTCGCTGCACGTTGAAGGTTTCTATCAGTTTAAGTTGAGCGACAATATTTCTGTCACTCCTGGTGTGATTTGGCTGACTGCTCCCGACCACAATAAGGATAATTCTGATTTGGTGATTGGGGTGATCAGAACGACGTTTACTTTCTAGGAGCAGCCCTTGGGGATTTTAGATTTTAGATTTTAGATTTTAGATTGGCGGTTTTAATCTAAAATCTAAAATCCCCAATCTAATACTAATTCTCAAAAGTCATGCAACATTAGCTGTAGGGTGCGTCGCCACCCTTAAATCATAAAAAAGAGCGACAATCTCAAAGCGACGCACCTTACAAACAGGGTTCAGGAAACAAACCTAACACTCATGATTGTTGCTTTCTGGAGGCGAGAATTGGTATAAAATTGTCAGAGCTCGGGTTTAATGTTTCAACAGAAACGACCAGCTTTAGCAAAAGCTGGTCTGCACAAATAGTTAAATCCGTTGTGTTCCCACAGTGTTTTTCTCACAGTGAGGAAACCCAAGTTGCACGTTTCTTTGCAGCGGGTTCTCAAAGAAATATCATCTCTTTTAAGGGGTATTTTCACAACAAAATTTAATTTTTTGTAATAAAACTTTACATTATCTCGTGGACGGTTGCATCGGAATAATATATTTGTGATGATACCAGTGCGAGCGTCTCGCTCGCGACATAGATCGCGCGCGAGACGCGCGCAC
>NZ_JAUBRJ010000119.1:0-13018 GCF_036701805.1 Microcoleus sp. N3A4 | reverse complement strand
CGTCTAAAGAGGGCTAAAGCCCAATTACGTACCTATTTCTAGGATGACAATTAATCCACCCTGCCTAACCCCCCTTCGTAAGGGGGGGACAAGAGTTAGGTTTAATATTGTTTGTGAGTCCACAATCTTTCGATCCCCCCTAACCCCCCTTCGTAAGGGGGGGACAAGAGTTAGGTTGAATATTGTTTGTGAATCCACAATCTTTCGATCCCCCCTAACCCCCCTTCGTAAGGGGGGGACAAGAGTTAGGTTGAATATTGTTTGTGAGTCCACAATCTTTCGATCCCCCCTAACCCCCCTTCGTAAGGGGGGGACAAGAGTTAGGCTGAATATTGTTTGTGAGTCCACAATCTTTTTAAGTGGGATTCAGGCGTTTTACTACAAAACTTCGCCCTCTCTTGTCCCCCCCTTATTAAGGGGGGCTAGGGGGGATCAGAACCCCGTTATGAACGAAAAACTTTGCCCTCTCTTGTCCCCCCCTTATTAAGGGGGGCTAGGGGGGATCAGAACCCCGTTATGAACGAAAAATTTCGCCCTCTCTTGTCCCCCCGTTAGTAAGGGGGCTAGGGAGGATCAGACCTTCCAACTGATAGCAAACCCCCTCAAAATTCTGCAAAACTTCAACATTAGTAAACCTGACCACCTGAAGTCCATAGCCCTCTAGAATATTCGTCCTCTCCTCATCATAGATTTTCCCCTGTTCGGTAAAATGACTCTCTCCATCAATTTCGATGACCAGTCTTAATCCCGAACAGTAAAAATCAACAATAAAATTATCAATCGGCCGTTGTCGCAAAATGCGAAGGGGCAATTTTCGCAAAAAACCTTGCCACATCTTTTTCTCTGTGACTGTCTGGTTTAGCCGCAGTTTTTTAGCGATGGGAACAAGTTTTGGGTTGTAGGGCAAATAAAAACCGGAGTCTTTGAGTTGTAGCACAATACCTCCGTCAAAAAAATATCATTGTGAGTCATAATTACCCGCTTTTGTTCGCAGATAAATGCTAACTGCAATTCATCACTCTGAGCAAGTAACCCCGCCTCAATAGTTGTTGTAACATCAATTAATCGTCTATGCTTTGTGATAACTGATTGCTTAGAAATAAAGCGTGAAATGCTCCTAATTGCTAATGTTTAGAGCTGTTTAAGCTTAGCATAAACAGACGAAGGCCGATCGCCCTTTATCCATTTCAACCGCCGAATCCTCAAAAGGGTAACTAATGACTAATCACTAAACCCCAGCCGCAGTAAAAGCCGCCCAATAATAAGGATTGGCAAAAGGATAGGGTTTGCGGTTGCGAATTTGCTGCAAAGAAGCCTCCGCAATCAGGCGAGAACTTTGAGAAAGCCGATCGAACATTTGCGAAATTTGAGGTTGAAAATCCGCCAACAACACCTCCAATTCCTCGACAGTCAAATCCCGCAGCCACCTTTGAGCGTCCCCCAGCGCGATCGCCACCTCTCCCACCTGCAACCGAGAAAACCGTCCTAGATTTTCATAAAACTTGCTCGTCAGCAGCAGCGTCGAAACATCGTTCACCTTCCAAAGACTGCTGACAACACTAGACGTGCCAGCATACAACAAACCCGCCGACAAACCGACAAAATCTTCAGCACCGCTGACTCCGCCGGCCGCAATTTCGCAAGCCGATAAAGTAACTAAAAAATATTGCCTAAAATCGAGATTAAAAATTTCCTCCAAACTCAGAGAATCATTCCTCAAAAACACTGCCGATTTCAGAGGAAAAGCCAAATTCAGCAAACTCAAACAAGCAAAATGAGCGCATTTTTTCTGCTGCAAATCCCCTATGGGCTGGGGTAGCTCCTGATTGCTAGCAGACATGGCTGGGGAAAAAGCCTCTTTAATTGCAGGCTTCTGGCGCACAATTTCTGCACTGGAAAAATACTGAGAAATATTGCCAATTTCAATATTGCTGTAGAGCGAATCTCTGGTGAAAGTTGGAACTGCTAAAAGGCGATCCAAACGCGGTCTGTACCGGCCAATAGCTGCTTGGCGCGCGCTTTGTTTCAACAGCAATAGCTGACAGCTAGGAGCATACCGAATTCCTCCAGGAAATCGATCGATCAAATAAGCAGCAGGCACTGGAACCTCGCCAACAGCCGAACTTTGAGCAAAATCCGAACCGTTGTGGGCCTCCCCATCAAAACCGGTGCGATCGCCCCACTGAAACCTAAAAACTCCCCCGCCCTCCTCCAACCCGTCTCTCACCCCCAGAGGCAAAGCGTGGAGGGGCAAAGCGTGCAAAAATCGGTGCGGCACAAAAATCAGCCGATCGCAACTCTCTGGAATCAGCGCCACCACTCGATCGATTTCCAGCAGCGCGGCCAAGCGTTTGAGGCGAGCCTGGAGGTGATTGATCCAGCGACCTTTTTGTTCGGAATAAGCGCTGAGGTACTCCTGGGCCCAACTTTCGGCAGCCAAAGCATTTTCCGGCGAACACAGGTGAACGGCCGGATATTGTGCGCTCTTGACCACCACAAAAGCAACCAGCACCTCCCCCAAACTCGCCCACACCACAGCAGCGCAATTGGCATCAGGCAACAATTGGCGAATTTGCTCGAAAGCGATCGGTTCAACTTTGCGAACTAGGCTGAAGAAAGGGTCGTTTGCCTGCACCTCCCGAGCAATCAACCCATCAAACTGCCGCCACAATTGATTTAAGTGCATGGAGTCCGAGTTCGGCAGCAGAGAACCGCTGTTCAAACCTTGGCTGTCGCCCTCAGAAATTAAGGTAGCGGGCTCGGGCACTCGCTGTTGTTGGTGCCGCTGTTCCCCCGCTATTTCCAGTTGCAGCGACTCCAACTCGCTGAGCACCGCTGCCGGAATTTTGGCTTTCGGAGTCAGGTGGCATTTAATTAGCAGTTCTACCAAATTCCGATTTTTGTGGCGTTCGGCGTATTCCAGGGCCTTAGCGCAATATTCAGGTTGGCTGGCGCCGAGTTCCAGACAAACTTGCACCAGGCATTTATAGAGTCCAGTCCAGGTGCGGGCTAATTTTAGTTTTGCGGTACTGGCCCGATCGCCCAAATCGGTCACATCAACATCTGGTTCGGATCGCAAGAATTCAACAGTATCGACAGCAGCAGTAAAAACCCCGTAGGCGCGAAGCAACTCGCCTCGAACTCGGTAAGCTTGACCCAAATAAAATAAAATTTCAGCCCAGCGGTGAGGATAGGTTTCGCGAGTGTAGACTTCGCCGGCACTGTGATAGCAGCCGATCGCGCTTTCCAAGTGCGACGAGTTTTCCGTCTTCATCAGTTCGGAAAAAGCCCTACCCAGATAAATTTGCAGCATTGCCCAGCGCTTGGGAGATCCCTGCCTGGTGTAGACTTGGCCAGCATTTTCATAGCAGGCGATCGCGCTTTTGAGGTTGCGGTTTTTTTCCCCTTTCACGTGTTCGCTGAAAGCGCGGCCGAGATAGGCGCACAGCATTGCCCAGCGTTCGGGAGATTTTTGGCGGTTGCAAAAGAGCAAGGCATTTTGAAAGCAGGCGATCGCCATTTCGATATTTTCGGCTTTTTCCCCTTTCACCCGCAGGCTGTAGATCCTGCCGAGGTAAGTTTGGATCGAAGTCCAGGCTTCGGGAAATTTGATGCGGGTGTAGACTTGTAAAGCATTTTGAAAGCAGCCGATCGCCATTTCCAGATTTTCCACCGGATCGCCTTTGATCCGATCGATAAATACCCGGCCCAAATTTCTTTGAGTCGTCGCCCACTGCAGCGGAAAAGCTTCCGAAGTCCGCACTTGCAAAGCTCTCTGATAGCAGGTGACCGCGTATTCGAGATTTTCAGCTCTGTTGCCCCGCAGCAAATCGCAGTAAGCATTTGCCAAATTATTTTGAGTCGTGGCCCAGCGCCGGGGAAACACCTTGCGGTTGTAGACTTGCAAAGCATTGTGGTAGCAAGCGACTGCCAGTTCCAGATTTTGGGCTTTGTCGCCCCGCAGGCGGCGGCTGTAAGCGCGGCCGAGATTGTTTTGAGTGCTCGCCCACTCTTGCCCGAAAGCCTCGCGGCTGCGAACTCGCAGCGCGTTTTGATAGCAGGCGATCGCCTGTTCTAGATTGTCTGCCGCATCTCCCCTGATGCGCTCGCTGTAAGCGTTTCCCAGATTGTTTTGCAGCGTCGCCCACTGTTGGGGGTACTGTTCGGGAGTGCGTACTTGCAGGGCATTTTCAAAGCAAGCGATCGCCTGTTCGATATTTTGAGCCTTATCACCTTTGGGGCGATCGCTGTAAGCGTTGCCCAGATTATTTTGCATCACCGCCCATTCTTGCGGAAAGTCTTTGCGGGTAAACACCTTAGCAACTGTTTCGTAACCGGCAATTTCGATTTCCAAGTTATTAGCCTTGCTGCCGAGGGGAAACCGCCCAATTTTGTTGCTCAGATTGCCGATTAGGGCTGCAATGCGCCTGCTTTCGGATTCTTGGGCAGCAGGGAGCACCAAAGTAGCCCAGCAGCGCAGCAGTTGTGCGAAATTCTGGTCGAGTTTGTCTAAATTGGTTCTCAGCAACGGGTACACGTGCTGCGAATCAGCGCCGCGCGCCACTGCCTGCAAGACTTCTGCTAAAAAAGCCAGATATGCTGTCCCGGTTGCGGGCAATTGAGAATTGCCATTTGCAGTTTCTAATGGTGCGATCGCCCTTTGGAAAAATTTTGCAGCTTTCAGCAAACTTTCTCGCGTCAGTGCCGGTTCTTCCAAATAAAGCGTTTGCACGAACCCAAAGTCGATCGACTGCGGGTCAGTCCTCAAAATCAAATCTATTCCTGAGTCCACAGGATTTTCCAGCAGCGCTCGGAGCATATTAACATCAGTTTCGCGACGCTGTTCGTCCATCGTGCATTCCGCCGAACTATTAACGATAGGATCGCTACGCCTCTAATCACTAATTCACTGGACAAAAACGGACTAAGAATACAAATACAACCTTTCGGGCCCCAAAAGTGGTAATTCTTTCTGGCATACCTGCTGGCATTACAGGATAGGGGCTGTCGATCTTGTTGGGGGATGACCCGCCTCGATGGGGCGTTTAGTTTTGGAGATTTCTCTCCCTCTGATTTCTCAGAGTTATTCAGGCTTGTCAAGCTCAACTCACTTCTATTAAATACAAATGTTTAAAGTTGAGCGATCGAGCGATCGAGCACTGAATGCACTATGCTTGGTGTCGCGACCGGAATAACGCAGCCGAACAGTCGCCCAGCAGGGCCGATCTCTCACCGAATGTACTGGTTGTGCAGCACTGTCGAGTGTTTAGCGGATAGCTGCTTCCGTGCAGCCAATTAAATCACTTCCTGATTTAAATTTCAATCCCTAACCGGAGATACGAATCTGCGAGGGATTGTACAGCTTAAAGGATGGCATCAGTCGCAACAGACAGGGAGATAGCAAGCTAGCTAGCACCTACAATCGCTAATAATATTATTTTGCGCGTTACTCTTTGGTAAAATCCCGGTTAAAGGCGCCGTCACTCTGTCGGGGCGGGTTTTACAGACAATATTCGAGTCGATTGCACAAGTCGATTTTATCTTGATATCTTTGCGCCGAGCGGCGTTCTGCAGCGGTTAAAAATCCCAAACCCGGAGTCTATTAACTTGAAGACTTACGTACAGCGATTAAAGCAAGCGAGTTTTTCCACGATACACATCGCTATAAAAGTGTATTTGCCTCAAAAAAGCGATTTCTGGGCAATTCCTAAACTTGATAAACCCGCCCCGACAGACTTGCAGCGGGGCGGGTTTACTTTTACCCCGATCGGACTGATGCTAAGATCCCCGGTTTTTGGGAAACTATTGGTTTTGGTAACGAGAAATCTGAAAAGAAACCCGGTTTCTCAGGAATAGTGCGTCTAGATATGGCGATCGCCAGCTTCAGCGCTACAGCTTACAAAAATCAACTAACTAGATAGACTGTAACGCTTGAGAGCGCAGCGCTGCCTCCACTGCCAGCAGAGCTCGATCGACTTCAGCGGAAGTGACAATCAGCGGCGGCACAAACCTCAGCACTTTCGGCCCTGCGGGAACCAAGAGCACTCCCGCAGCGATCGCAGATTTGACGATATCCCCCGATGTAAGTTCGATGTCAGCCTGCAATTCCAGCCCGACAATTAAACCCCAGCCCCGCACTTCGGCAATTAAATGCGGGTATGCGACTGCCAATTTATTGAGCCCTGCTTTCAACTGTTCCCCGCGCTGCTGCACGTTTTCTAGAAGGTTTTCCCGTTCTAAAGTTTGGCAAACGCACAAAGCTACAGCGCAAGCAAAAGGATTGCCGCCGAAAGTGCTGGCGTGACTTCCCGGTTCAAATACATCGCAGGAAGATTTGCACAGCATCGCGCCGATCGGGATACCGCCGCCCAATCCTTTGGCAGATGTAAAGATATCCGGTTCAATGCCGAGGTTTTCGTAGCCCCAGTATTTGCCGGTGCGTCCCATCCCGACTTGCACTTCGTCGAGAATCAGCAAAATGCCTTTTTCGTCGCAAATTTCGCGAATTCGCTGGAAGTAAGCGAGATCTCCGGGGCGAACTCCGCCTTCGCCTTGCAGCGCTTCCATCATAATTGCAGCTACTTGGCGTTCGTCTTTGTCGAGTTGTTCGATCGCCAGTTCGATCGCACTAATATCGTTGTACGGCACGTAGTGAAATCCGGGAACCAAAGGACTAAAACCCTTCTGATATTTAGGCTGTCCCGTTGCCGTAATTGTCGCCAAAGTCCGCCCGTGGAAACTCGCAACAGCGGTAACGATCGTCGGATTCGAGATATTTAATTTTTCGTGGGCGTACTTGCGGGCGAGTTTAATTGCCGCTTCATTAGCTTCCGCGCCGGAGTTGCAAAAGAAGGCTCTGTCAGCGCAAGAATGGTCTACAAGCCACTTCGCCAGCTCGCCCTGTACGGGGATGTAATAAAGGTTAGAAACGTGGTGCAGCGTCTGAATTTGCTTAGTTACCGCTGCAATCATTGCCGGGTGGGCGTGTCCCAGAGTGCAGGTAGCAATACCCGCCACAAAATCGAGATATTCGCTGCCCTCGGTATCCCAAACGCGGCAGCCGAGGCCCCGTTCTAGGGCGATCGCAAAACGCCCGTAGGTTGACATTACATAGCTGTCGAAGCTCTCAGAACTGAACAAACTGGCTTCGGCTTCCACGCTTGGTTCTTTTAGTAAGGTTTCTGGACTCACGAATCGCTCCTTAACAGATAATACGCAGACCTCGATTGTACGGTAAAAATCCAGGTTAGCGGTGCAGGCTGTTAGTTTTGTCATAAAATCATAACAGTAACATCAATTAATCCCTCACAAATCTACTGATGAGTTATTACATTTCTCCTAACTTTCTCGATAAAGTTGCGGTGCACGTCACTAAGAACTTTTTAAATTTGCCCGGGGTAAGAGTTCCCCTAATTTTGGGAATTCACGGCCGAAAAGGAGAAGGCAAAACTTTTCAAACCGAACAGGTTTTTCGGCGGATGGGCTTTGAACCGGTGATGATCTCTGGTGGGGAATTAGAAAGCCCGGATGCAGGAGATCCGTCGCGTTTAATTCGCTTGCGCTACCGGGAAGCTGCGGAGCAAATTCGCGTGCGGGGCGAGATGTGCGCCATCTTTATTAACGATTTGGATGCTGGTGCTGGCAGGTTCGATACTACTACTCAATATACTGTCAATACTCAGATGGTCAATGCGACTCTGATGAATATTGCTGACAATCCAACTAACGTGCAGTTACCGGGAAGTTATGACAGCACGCCGCTGCACCGAGTGCCAATTATTGTCACCGGAAATGATTTTTCTACGCTGTACGCGCCGCTGATTCGCGACGGGCGGATGGAAAAGTTTTATTGGGAGCCCAGCCGGGATGATAAAATTGGGATTGTCGGGGGAATTTTTGATTCTGACAAATTGTCAAAAACCGAGATTGTGGGGTTAGTCGATAATTTTCCCGATCAGGCGATCGACTTTTTTAGCGCTTTGCGATCGCGCATTTACGACGAACAAATTCGCGACTTCATTCACAAAGTAGGAATCGAGCGAGTTTCCAAGCGTTTGGTAAACACTCTTGAAGCACCGCCAGATTTTCACAACCCGAATTTCAGCCTCGCTCATTTATTAGAAATGGGCAGTTTGATGGTAGGCCAACAAAAGCGGATTCAGGAAATGCGATTAGTAGATGAATACAACCAATCGCGGCTGTTCAACGTTCAAGGAACCGCCAATGTTCCTGCTGCTGCGCCCACGCAAAGTCAATTAAAAGACCCGTCCTCGAAATATTATAAGGCTTACGTCGAGCCAAGTTCTCCAGTGAGTAACGGTCATGCGGCGCGGCTGAGTTCCGAGGTACTGGAACAAGTAAAGCAGTTGTTAGCAAGAGGCTGCAAAATAGGCATGGAATATGCAGACAATCGCCGATTTAAAACTGGTTCTTGGCAAAGTTGCGCGACGATAAAAACTGCACAGCAAAAAGATGTGGTTGCATCTTTAGAAAATTGTTTGGCGGAACACGGCGGCGAATACGTGCGACTGATTGGTATCGATCCAAAAGTCAAGCGGCGGGTAGTTGAAACAATTATTCAACGACCAGAAAAGTAGTTCAAGTAGGTGCGTGCGTGCTGAAGGCGCACCTTACAAATGACCAATTCAACGTATCCGCTCAATAAATCGGGGTAACAGTAAAAAAAGAAGGTTCACAATCTAGGCACAGCATGGTAGAATATGACATATTTTTAATCATAAAATCAAGAATGTCATAGTCTTTTTTAGCCACTAAAGTCACAATTAACCGTGGGTTTATACGACACTTACTACAGGAATCAATGGCCAATAATTCAGAGCCTTTATATTTTTTTTAATTTCTTCAATCAGACCAGGACACACCCAATACGGTTTACTTAAGGCTTGGGAGGCTTTAAGATTTTAAAAATAGGAGGATTAGTTTTTATTCCAGTACCTCTGTGTTTGACTTTTTTGGATTTAAATTTTGAAACAGGTTTTTTGACAACTCTTGGGTTATTTCTTTGAACTCTTGGCGATAAACTTGTATCAAGTATCTCCAAATTCAACCAAGTAAAAAAAAGGGGATTTTTTCTGGTTCTAATCGCTGAAATTTTGGCACAGCACGACGAATAACTCGTAATGCACCCGTGAAAGAAAGACTTAATGGGGAAATTTCTGCACTATGCGCTGTTTGACAAATTAATGACCGCACTGCCCAATGTCCTAATAATAGACCATAAATTTCTTGCACTACTTCTCTTGGTCTTTGAGAACGAACATGAGTTTTTCGTTCCCCGAGATGTACTTTGAATTCATCAATTGTATTTTCGACTTCCCACCGTTGATGATATTCGGCAGCCAATAACTTTGCCGGAAATTTTTTAGAGTCTAATAAACTTGTAATTAAACGATATCTAATTTCTGCTGTTGGATCGTTTAAGTTTTCAATCGTGTACTCGATTACTCTGATTTGGATGGGTTTAAATCCTTTTTTTCTGATTTTGCCTGGGGGATAAATAAAACTTAAGTAAGAACCATCTTCTAGGGCGTCGGTTCAGTATTAGGAGTTGACAAAACAAACTGGAAATGATGTGTGAATTGAGAAGCCTGTTAAATTCTCACAATCAGAAAGAAGGAAGAAACCTGATGCGCCCTCACTTATGGCATCCTCCAATTGAACTCTCAGACGCTGAAGCGTTGATTATCAAACGCATTAAACGAGCTAAGTTATTTACGTTTCTAAGGGCTCAACCGTTCATTCATATTTAATGATGAGTTTCAAGAAGAACTTGCTACAATTTTTAAAGACAGCACAGTGGGTCAGGGCCCAATTCCTCCTGCACAAATTGCCTTGGCAATTATTCTGCAAGCCTACTTAGGCATTTCTGACGATGAAGTAATTGAAGAAATGCTCATGGATCAACGTTGGCAGTTAGTTCTCGATTGTCTAAAGTGTGAAACTCCCCCTTTTAGCAAAGCCACTTTAGTGAGATTCAGAAATCGCTTAATTAAAAAAGAACTAGACCAACGTTTAATTGACCGCACCGTAGAAATTGCCAAACACTCATGGTGGATTTGGCTCATCTCAACTGAAAGCAGCTTTAGATTCCTCACCTTTATGGGGAGCTGGTAAAGTCGAAGATACATATAATCTCTTGGGTCATGATGAGCGTAAGGCGGTGAGTACGATCGCCCGTGCTGTGCAGGGGCGCTCGCCAGCAGAAATTGCCGAGTTAGCTGGTGCGCCAATTCTCAATAGTTCCAGCCTAAAAACAGCCTTAGACTTAAACTGGGATAATCCAGTAGAGCGTCAAAATGCACTCTTAGTTATCCTAAAGAGCTTAGATTCAGTGGAAGAATGGATGCAAAGCCAGTCTGATTGTGATGAATTTGAAGTAGTTCAAGAGACTCTGGATGTTGCCCGAGTCATTGAATCCCAAAATGTGACTTTCGACTCACAAGGCGTTCCGAGTTTAAGTAAAGGGGTGGCCGCATATCGTCGCATTTCTATTGAAGACCCAGATATGCGGCATGGGCGTAAAAGCCGCTCTAAAAAAATAGATGGATATAAACGCCACGTTCTTAAAGATTTAGAGAGTGGTGTAGTTTGCGCGGTGGCGTTGACACGCGCCAATACTCCAGAATCTGCTGCTACAATTGACCTAGAACGTGACTTAAAATTTCAAAATATTCACCTATCTGAGTTACATATCGATCGGGCTTATTTATCTAGTCATTGGGTGACACAACGGGATGATAAATTACAGATATTTTGTAAGGCGTGGCCGGTCAAAAATTCTGGACGGTTTGATAAAAATTCTTTTTTTCTTGACTGGGATACGCATTTAATTAGCTGTCCTAATCAGGTAAGTATCCCATTTGAACCCGGAAAAATTGTTCATTTTCCTCAGAATGAATGTGCAATTTGTCCTCTGATATCTGGTTGCACGAATAGTAAAAGAGGACGGACTGTATCAATTCATCCTGATGAAGCCTTAATGCAAGAGTTGCGAGCACGTCAATCCACTGCTATTGGTAGAATAGACTTAAGAAAACGTACTACAGTTGAACACTCTCTGGCTCATATTGGGCATTGGCTTTCTTAACCGTGCTCGCTATATCGGGCAGCGGAAAAATCTTTTCGATCTACGGCGAGTCGCTGTCGTCCATAATCTTCATGTCATTGCTCGAATGGATAAGATTCGGCCAATTACACCAGGCATAGAGTCGAACTCATGCACTGGCTAATTTCATAAAGTCCTTTTTTTGTCAACTCCTAATACTGAACCGACGCTCTAGTTGTGTTTCATTGAGGAATTTAACGTTGGAAGGAATGCGCCCTCAGTAGTCACAACCCTTACAGAGCGTGGCTGACACCATCGCATATGAATGCAAACCTCGATCCCAAATCAACAACATTTCTTTGGTAACGGAACGCAATAATCTCAAAGCTCTGACTCTTTCTCCCATCTTGTATGGGCAGATTAAAGCATCAAATATTAAATGTGTTCCTGCTTCTACTAAAATAACTACTCTAGCGAAAGGGAAAAGCAGCGGGAGCATCCCGGTTTTGTAACCCACATTCCGCAGATGTGGGTTGGATTTTTTTTACCAGTTGTGAAAACTGGGAACCCAAAAACTTTTGGGTTTAAATTATACAGTTTTAGGGTTACAGATACTTGTCAAATTTACCTAAACTAAGTAAGTTGAAATCATTGACTTTTTCTAATATATTCATGCTGCTGTTTTATCGCTATCGCTCATCTTTTGAAGCAAGACAACTTATACCAAGAGCAAATTGTCTTGACTAATTAATGAAAATTATTCATAAATATCTACACCTCGCGATCGAACGTTATCCACTTGAAAGTATTAAATAGTATTGACAGCAATACTCTCCTAAATGTCGCAAGATATCTTGACGCTCTTGGGTTAAATTACTGACCTGCTTCTCTCCATTTATCGTCACTAAATGTACAGCCTGAAACATCTGAAATATCCAGCGCATTGTCGGCTTATCGGTCAATTTCTTTACCTGATTTTTCACTCGATCGTTGGTAGCTTCTAATTGTTGTCTCAATTTCCTTTGCGCCAGGTTATACACTAACAAACACAGTCCCATTATCATTCCGATTGCTTCAACTCGCTCCGGCTTTTTCACGAATACGCTGGAAGTAAAAAATAACGGATCTTTGATAAATCTAAATCCTCTCTCATTACTTTGCTGCGCTTTATATTCCGATAATACCTGTGGATTGCTTACTGCTTCAGTATCTAAGGAATGAAAAATAAATAACTTGATGTATTATCGGATATAATGAAAAACAGCCCTCGATCGCAATTTTCACCAAAAGTGAGAGAAACTTGCTTTCTTATTTTTCTATTTTACCACCCTACCTTACCTTTAAATCTATGTTTTATTCTAGTTCACTTGAGTCAGAAATGAAGAAACTTTATAACTCTTTATCAGAAAAGGATAAAAGAAGGTATGCAGCGATAGAAGCCCAAAAACTGGGATGGGGTGGAATTAGCTATATAATGCAACTTTTCGGCTGCAGTCGAAATACTATTGTTCAGGGAATTGAAGATTTAGAAAAAATGGATGAAACGACTATCGATAATTTAAGAATCAGAAAAAAAGGAGGAGGAAGAAAAAGTATTTTATCTACTCAGATTGGCATTGATGAAGCCTTTTTAGAAGTCTTAAAATTTCAGACAGCGGGAGACCCAATGAATGAGTTAATTAAATGGACTAATTTGACGCATAAATAAATAGCTTTGGGACTGAGGTCTGCCGGATTTATTGTCAGTCTTCCTCTAATAAGTAAACTCTTAAAAAAACATGGATATGTCAAGCGAAAAGCACAAAAAAAGCAAACGATAGGAACTAATAAAAATCGTAATGCTCAATTTGAAAATATTGCTATGCTCGATACACAGTAGACCTCTTGCAAAATAGTTTTATGATATAATTAAAGGTTTTACTGAAAATTGGTTGAATCCCAACTTCTGACTTA
>NZ_JAUBRJ010000118.1:0-13034 GCF_036701805.1 Microcoleus sp. N3A4 | reverse complement strand
GGAGCGGAATGATGGGAAACTATCACGTTCCGTTTTGGAGAGCAGTGGAGGAGGCGACTCCTTCACTGACTTTAATCGTGGTGTTTCTTCATCGTGAAAATACTGGTGATGCTGGTGTAAATATCTCTTGGAAAAAAGATAGTATCTCTGTAGAGAATCGTTCATTTGATGTCAATTTATCGCTTTATAATAAGGATGGTAAAAATGGGACAGCGGATAGTGGCAATATTGACCCCAATAAAGACACGGTTGTAGTAATTCATGGTCGTGGTGATGGTTTTGAAGATCAAAATGTAATTAACTTAGCAAAAACAGCAGCAGATAGTCAATATTACCCAAACTCTCAGGTACTTTACTTAGACTGGAAGCAGGCAGCAAACGACCCTGGTAATCTGCTGCTAGGGACGGTTCCTTACGACGCTGCGAAGCGGATTAGGCCAGTTGCTGACTGGGCTACAAATAGGTTGAAAGAATTAGGAATAGCTCCTGAAAAAACCATTTTATTAGGTCATAGTTTAGGCTCTTACGTTGCCTCTGAGATAGGAAGGATAAGTGGAGGTGTTAAGGAGCTTGTTGCACTTGATCCAGCGTCTTCTCCTGGTGGCACTTACGACATTGATGGCAATAACCCTGGACCAGATCCTACAGTAGACTTTAGTGAAGCCACTACTAAATCTATTGCATTGGTCGTTTCAGACGCTAACTTAGGAGGTGCAGCAGGTGATAATGACAAAGCTAGTAGTGCCAACGATTCCTATATAGTTAATTTTATTGGCTATAAAGAAAGAGGGTTCCTAGACGCGGAAAAAACTAAAAACAAAGTCGTTGATTATCACAATGGTGTCGTTAATCTTTTCTCTGAGATAATGTTGCGTGACTTCGATTTTCCCTCTCACAAAGGTGACAGGTTTGACGATATAGGGAATGTACAGCCTGTGGGATTTAAAGCAGAAAAAGAGGAAAACATTCCTCGTCATGAGGGTTTGATCGCAGCCACTTTTACTAGCGGAATAAATGGATTGTATTATGTAAATTCTAATGGTGAGGTTAAAAGAACCTGGAATTCTTAATCCATTAAATTAACTTTAATGAAATTAGGACAAATCTACGTTACTGCTAAGCGATCGCTCATTTTTTTCTAAGAGCGATTACTCTCAATTTCATTTCCATCAAATCCTGTTCTGATCTCAGTAAACTTCGCATTTGATAACAAATAACGATGGCATTAAGATTTATCAATGATAATGGTCTATTTCGCTTGTTCGGCGATAACACCGCAGAATTGATCGAATTATCCCCAGGACCACTAACAAATATTCCTGGTGGTGTCTGGCTTCTAGGTGGCAATGATACAGTTACAGGCTCTACCATCAGCGAACTAATTGTGGGAAACAACGGTCAAGATAGTATTTCAGGTGGAGAGGGAAACGACAGTTTATTTGGTGGCAAAGGCAACGATCAATTGTCTGGCGGTGAAGGCGATGATTTTCTCTCAGGTGACAGGGACATTGATACACTCACTGGCGGACAGGGAAGAGATACATTTGCCCTGTCTACAGGTGGCGGTTTAGACATCATCACCGACTTTGACAATACAACTGATTACATCCAAGTACCAGCCAATTTAAATATGGGTGACATCTTGATTCAAACCGCAGGTGCTAATACTCTCCTTACTGTGAAAAGTACAGGTGAACAATTAGCCCAACTGAATAATGTTCAGGCTTCCAGTATCACCACTGTAAACTTTTTAGCTAATCAGCCACCTCTTCAGAGTACGCCTACGCCTGTAACTCGACCAGATACGCCCGTGTTTGTGCCTCCTGACTTTTCGTTGCCTGATTCACTAATTTCGCTTATTCCCTTTTGAAATCTACTGGTATCGCCCCTTTTCTTTTTAGGGGCGATGGTCTTTTTTCCAAAGTGCGATGCTACTTTCAGTGTTGGCATCTATGAGGACTTGTCAAAGCTCGATCGCCCTTACTGTCCGAAAGTTCGATCGCCCTTATTGTCCGAAAGTGCGATCGGCCTATAATTTCAGCATGACAACAACGGTCAAACTCAACAGAGCGATCGGTATAATTAAAAAATCAACATCAAATACAGTCAATTAATGCCATGATTGCTAATTTGCCCCTCAAACTGCCTCACTTACCCAACAGCTTGCCCAGGGAAGGTTCTGTCCGCATTGAGTTAGTCAACGGACTCTTAATATTCAGCGCTTCCATTCAAACCCAGGAACGAATTAAAACTTTAACAGCTCAACAACAAGCATCAAATCTAACTTCCGAAGAACAAACAGAATTGGATGGATATCGAGAATTCATTAGCTATCTAAATTTAGTAAATGAAACCATGAAAAATACTTTTATGTATTCTTTGCGCGGTACAGTCATTCATTATGATGAACCGTTTGAACCTGCGGTTTCGTTGGAAGATTGGGAAGTGCTACAATGATTGTACTAGATACTCATATATGGATTTGGTGGGTTGACGATAACACACGACTGACTCAGAAACATCGGGACTGGATACAACAATATCAATCTCAAGGTTTAGGAGTCAGCATCATTTCTTGTTGGGAGGTTTCTAAATTAGTAGAAATGGGAAGACTTACTTTGTCAGTTACAGTTGATGAGTGGTTAAAACAAGCTTTGGCTTATCCCGGAGTGCAGCTACTCGAACTCACCATTCCCATCATTGTCGAGTCAACTAAACTCACAGGTTTTCACCGCGATCCAGCAGATCAAATCATTGTGGCAACTGCGAGAATTTGCGGGTGTCCGTTACTAACTGCTGATGCAAAAATTCTGGCATATCCTGATGTACAGACTCTTCAGTGACAGATAAAAAATGCCTTCGCCCGGGCAGCAAAGCCTGGTTTCGCTGCTACTTTCAGTGAGGGAAAATACATGAAAATTCGAGAATCTCAAGGTAAGAGAGTCTGGAACCATTCTGAGGGCTGGTGCTGCCAGCCTCTTGACACAATACCGTCCGGTCATATTGCCCTAGCCGTTGAAGCGATAGATATTAATCTGGTAGACTGGGATATCGAAGAAATTGGCGAAACAGCAGGTTTTGATATTCAGTACAAATACACGGGAGTGAATGACCCGAAAGATTCATCTTTAGCTTGCGTAAGTCAGGCAAGTCGGCATCTATGAAGACTCGTCAAAGCTCGATCGCGATCTGGAATCTTTGATTGCAGCGGGCATCCCACGTCATTTATTTAAAATACTGACTGACAACGATGACATCGATTTGAAGCCTGTAACGCAAGACCTCAAAGCAGTTTCATAATGTCTTGGGTGTAGCGCAATTGTTGCTTTTTTTGAAGAGCGATCGCCCTTATTTTGCGAAAGTGCGATCGCCTTTATCTAAGTTCTATTCCCCTCACATTTCTAAGCAAGGCCAGTTCATCATGCAGAACTAAAATTCCCTCTGCTTTCAAAATAGCCATAGCATATTCAATCCCTGGACTATCAGCCAACTCTTTTAAGATACAAGGGGCAGGTTTAGTTAGGATCTACGCGATCGCAGCGAGTTTACCCCTTTCACCCACCCGCCCCACGCTAGGATTTACAGCTTACTTCGGCCTTAAGTTCGCGCTGCTAAACTCAGAAGCAACAATCATCGACCCAATCCCCGCATCCGTAAATATTTCTTGCAGCAAAGCATGAGGAATTCGACCGTCAATAATGTGAGCACCATTTACACCCTGAGCCAAACTCCGCACACAACAATTAACCTTCGGAATCATCCCTCCAGACACAACTCCCGACTCAACCAACTCTCTCGCTTCCTGAATATCTAACTTAGCAATCAGACTCTCCGGCTTGTGATAATCCTCCAAAATTCCCGCAGTATCAGTCATCAAAATCAACTTTTCCGCTCCCAAACCAGCCGCAATTTCCCCAGCCACCGTGTCAGCATTAATGTTGTAAGATTGACCGTTTTCATCCGCCGCCACGCTCGACACCACCGGAATATAACCGCTGTTTACCAAAGACTCCAAAATATTTATTTTCACGCCGCTGACTTCACCAACAAACCCAATTCCTTCCCGGCCGTCAGGACGAGCTTGAATCAGATTGGCATCCTTGCCGCACAGTCCCACTGCTTTGCCGCCAGCTTGGTTGATTAACGAAACAATTTCCTTATTTACTTTCCCCACCAAAACCATTTCCACAACTTCCATTGTTGCCGCATCAGTCACTCTCAAACCATCTTTAAATTGCGGCTCAATTCCCAATTTTTCCAGCCAAATATTAATTTCCGGGCCGCCGCCGTGAACCACAACCGGACGCATCCCCACGCAAGCCAGCAGCACAATATCCCGAACCACCTTGTCTTTAAGAGTGCTATCTTTCATCGCCGCACCGCCATATTTGACCACAATGGTGCGACCGGCAAAGTGTTGAATGTAAGGCAGTGCTTCGGACAGCACCTCTACTCGATTAGTGTCCGAATTCCTAACAAAATCGCTTTGTTTGAGCATGGGTAAATTACAAAAGACTAAAAACTTAATTCTAAACTTTAATGGCTAAAGCACATATCAACAGCCACAAAAATCACTTTTTCCCTTGAATTTATCCACGCGCAGGCTCGATCGCCCTTATTGAACCCAATCCTCAAAAATTTAATAGGTTTTTTTAATAACCTCATTTAAAATTATGTATTATAACTTATAATATTCTTGCTAAAGTCAAGAAATGTATAGCTCCCTTGATTTACTTAACGTTTTATGTTAACTGCTGTCGCCCCGGACTTCAAAAACTCTCAGTGCAAGCTACCATCAGAGGCTGACTCATCCCCCCGGATGACGGTATTTTGCGATTTAGACGGGCCGATCGTCGATGTGTCCGATCGCTACTATGCCACCTATCAACAGGGATTGGCCGACACTCAAGCAGCTTATCTTGCTAGGGGAATCAACCTCAACCTTCAAATACTCAGCAAACAGCAGTTTTGGCAAATGAAACAAAACCGAGTGCCCGATGCTGAAATAGCCAAAAGTTCCGGCTTGTGCCCAGAAGAAATTCACGTTTTTCTCGGATGCGTGAGTCGGATTGTCAATCAGCCAGACTTGTTGCACTTAGATCGCATCCAGCCGGGAGTGCAGTGGGCGATCGGACTTCTTCATTCCCGCGGCGTGCGACTGATTTTAGTCACCCTGCGGCCGAGAAATCAAGCCGTTCAACTGTTGCAAAATTACGGTTTAGCCAGACTGTTTACCTGCATTCGCGGAACTCAGATGCCGGATGCTGCCTATCACAACTATACAGCCTTAAAAACCGAATTGTTGGCTGAAGTTGCAGAAGAATTTGAGTCATCCTTGGGTTCGGCTTGGATGATCGGAGATACCGAAGCAGATATCCTCGCAGGACAAGCATTGGGAATACCCACAATTGCCGTTACCTGCGGCATTCGCAGCCACTATCAACTGCAAAAGCACCAGCCTAATTTCATTCTCAGCGACTTGATTATTGCCGTTCATCACTTATTAGGTTCTGGGCCAGAAGTAATAGTGGACTGACAACATTAACAGTTGACTGTTGACTGTTGACTGTTGACTGTTAACTGTTAACTGTTAACTGTTGACTGTTGACTGTTGACCAATGACCAATGACTGTTGACTAATGACTGTTGACTGTTGACTAATGACCAATGACTGACTAAGATTTTTCTAAATTCCTCGTCATTTCCCACAAGCGATTCAGGGGAAAATAAATCACCGGAGCCCAAAGACTGCTGAGAATAGCAGAACACAAAGCCACTCGCTGGTGATCGCTCCAAATTTCCAGTAAAGCCCGATCGCCCACAGCCAAAAATTGAATCCCCATCACCGTTTCCGCTACCACCGCCATCCCAAACACAATTAACGCGATCGGAATCGGATCTCTCTCAACAATATCTACCGGAATCGACCAGGTTTTCAGCAACACAACTGTTAAGACTCCGACAATAACTAGACTCACAGCGTGGGTGGGATGAGGAGCCGTCATCGCATCTTGAAGAAACCCCAAAACCAGGCCCATGCTAGCAGCTCCCCAAACTGTACGTTTCCGCTTAATACTCCAAGCTACCAACCAAATTAACAGCCAGTTCGGGCCAATTCCCAGCAATTCCATTCCCGGCATCCGAGTGGGCAATATCAGCATGCACAGAATCACAGAAACAAATGTAACGCCGAAGTTGAGAAATTGGCGCGATCGCGAAGACATCCGAGATAAAGCCTTCATGGCTGCTTTACTCCCCCTTCCGGTGCAGAAGATCGATCCTGCGAAGCCTTTTGTTCGGCTTGCTTAGAGTGAGGGTAAACCACCGCCCACTCCAGAGAATTCATCGGTGCAGAGAACTCAACAACAGCTTCTGGAGCCGGAGTTTTATTCAGATCCACCGAAACCACTTTTCCCACCGGCAAACCAGGAGGGAACAACTGACTAAAAGAAGAAGTTGAAACCATATCCCCAGGCTTGACATTGGGAACATTATCAAAAAACTCCATCACAGCCTGATTTGGGCCTTTACCGCGAATAAAACCCATGTGGCGAGTGCGGGTAATTCCCACACCCAATTGACTCGTAGGGTCGCTGACTAACAGCACCAAGCTAGTATTAGGAGTAACGCTGACAACCCGACCGACCAAACCGCCGGGGCCCATGACAGTAAAATCTGTTTTGATGCCATCGTTACTGCCGCGCCCCAAAGTTACTTGCTGCCACCAGTGGTCGGCGCTGCGACCGACAATAGGAGCTACAATCCCTTTAGTTTTCTTAGCAGAAACGTAACCTAAAAGCTCTTTTAGCTTCTGATTTTGAGTCTCTGATTCTAATAGCTGCGCTTGCAATTCTTGAGTACGTGCCGAGATGAGCTGCTCTTGCCCAGAACCGTTGGCTTGAAACGGACGAGTCACCCAATTGTAAACTTCAAACAGTGGAGCACCTTGTGTTTGTCTAACTCCCCAAGCAGCAGTTACAGCTAAACCTAAAAGAGCTATTTGCAGTCGCAGATCCCACCACTTGCGGAATGTATTCTTTAGCATAATTTCAGTAATCTAAAATTGTTATGTCAGGATTTTAGATTTGAGATGGCAGCCCTATTTCTAAATCCAAAATCCCAAATTTGTTAACTACATATTGCGCGACGACTGCCCGCTGAAAACCCGTTCCAACTGTTTGTTTTCCAATACCCTACCAGTTCCCAAAACCACGCAGCACAGCGGATCGGCTGCCACATGAGTGACAATTCCTGTTTCGTGACTGATCAGAGTATCTAAACCTTTCATCAGCGCCCCGCCGCCGGCCAGCATAATTCCCCTGTCAATAATATCTGCTGCTAATTCCGGGGGGGTGCGTTCCAAAGTACGCTTGACAGCTTCCACAATTACTGAAAGCGGTTCCGACATACTTTCGCGAATTTCGGGGCCTTTGATAGTAACAGTTCGCGGCAGACCGGAGAGCAAGTGCAAGCCCCGCACTTCCATCATCACGTCGTCATCCTCTGGAGTGGGATATGCAGAACCCACCTGAATCTTAATTTCTTCAGCAGTGCGTTCGCCGATGACCAAATTGTGAACTTTTTTCATGTATTGGACGATCGACTCATTGAGTTCGTCGCCAGCTACCCGCACAGATTCGCTGATCACCGTACCTTGCAAACTCAAAACCGCAACTTCCGTCGTACCCCCGCCGATATCTATAATCATATTACCAGTCGCCTCAGCAACAGGCAGTCCAGCCCCGATCGCAGCAGCGATAGGTTCATCAATTAACCGCACTTCTCTAGCACCGGCCTGAGTTGCCGCCTCAATGACAGCACGCCTCTCGACTCCGGTGACACCGCTGGGGATGCCAATAATTATCCGCGGCGAAACTAAGCTTCGGCCTTCGTGAACCCTGCGGATAAAAGTCTTGAGCATTAGTTCGGCCGTATCGAAGTCTGCAATTACCCCGTCGCGAAGCGGACGAAGTGCTATGACGTTCCCTGGCGTGCGCCCGAGCATTTTTTTAGCTTCTTCTCCAACAGCCAGCGGTATTTTTAAATCTTGGTCGATCGCCACTACAGAAGGTTCCTGCAGAACAATACCTTTGCCGGATACATAAACGAGCGTGTTAGCAGTACCGAGGTCGATACCCATATCTCTAGATAACGAAAATCGATTGAGAAGACCCACTGATTCGTACCCCCCCCAAAAACTAAAATACTATTGTGTGCAATAATGTTGTTACAAAAGTGTAACCGAGGTGGATTCTATTACGTTTTTCATCCTGAGTCTAGTCAGAAATGTACATTGTCGAGCTCAGGTTGAGCGCAGACTAGCCAATCATCCACCATCAATATGTTCTGCTAACTGGGTGTAAAATCAGGATGAAGCCCTCAGAAGCGGTATTCTAACTTCAGTTTGGAGGCTAGCGCGCTTGTGGACTGTTTAACTACATCACCGATCGACCACATTCCCAAAAAAGTTTATGAGTCTTAATGTTGTGACTTTAGTAGGCCGCGTCGGCGGCGACCCGGACGTGAAGTATTTTGAGTCGGGTACAGTTAAGTGCAGATTGACGCTGGCAGTCAACCGCACATCCAAGAGCAGCGATCAGCCAGACTGGTTCAATTTGGAACTGTGGGGCAAGGATGCCCAAATAGCTGCTGACTATATTCGTAAGGGTCGGTTGATTGCTGTCAAGGGTTCGTTGAAGTTCGACCGCTGGCAAGATCGCAACAATGGAGCCAACCGATCATCCCCTGTCATTAAAGTAGACCGATTTGAGCTATTGGATTCTAAACGGGATGCAGAATCGAATAGGTCGCCAAACCACAGCGAGTTCTAGTGTTTTGCGGATTTGAGAATTAATATTTTTAAATTGGTCGGAATCTGGTGACTTCAGAAAAGTTAGAAATTGTTCAAACTGAGTACCAAGCTGGGCAAGTAGCTTTTGAGAGTGGCCGGTATGCTGAAGCTGTGCAAAGTTTAGAAACAGCTACCGGTTTAGTCGATCGAAATTCCCGGTTGGGCGGCGAGGTGCAGATGTGGCTGGTGACAGCCTACGAAGCCTCTGGCAATACAGAAAGGGCGATCGAGCTTTGCCGCAAGCTCACCCGCCATCCCCGCCAAGAAACCCGCCAACAAGCAAAGCGCTTGCTGTTCATTCTGGAAGCTCCCAAACTCACTATCCCTCCTGAATGGATGGTAAAAATCCCTGATTTGGCAGCTTTAGATGAAAATCAATCAATCAGTTTTCAAGCCAATCCCAACGCTGATATCAAGTACGCTAAACCCCAGACCAGTGTACCAGAACCTGTAGATTTAAGTCAGGTTAATACGAAAGACAATCGATTTATATGGGTCGCGTTAATTGCGATCGGGCTAATTTTAGGCGGCTTATTTATTAGTTATTAATCATTTTTGTAAGTGGATTCGCGAAAAAACCTGGTTTCTGTGGTCGGTTGGTAGCGATCGCGAGTTCTTGAGTATAGTGCGAGATGTGAGTTAACATAGGAGTTAAAAAGCTCCACATCCCGATCGTCCGCGATCGCGATAAGCTGTGGGTTCCATCTACAATCTACAATATACAATCCGATGACTTCACTCCCACCCAACCGCGCCAAAACACTCAAAGAAGCTTACCGCGCTTGCGATGTCAAGCCTCTAACGGGCGATGATATTGCCCGATATTATGTGGATTTGTCCGCAGTACGAAACACGGTAGCGATCGAGGATGTTAGCACGGATTTGTATATTCAAGAACCGGGAGAATTTAACACATTTTTGTTTACGGGACATCGGGGATGCGGCAAAAGTACAGAGTTAAAACGCATTCAGTCGCGGTGGGAAAATGACTATCGGGTGATTTACATAGAATTCGATCGGGAACTAGATGCTTATGATGCTGAATATACCGATTTATAGCCTTTCTCAAAAAGATGAGGTATGACTGACAGCTTACATAACCAGCCAGACTAAGAGGGCCGGGGCCCAACAACGTCCGCGAATCTTTCTGAGAACCGCTATATATTTGCTTTTTATCAACAAAGTAGCTGATGATTTAACTAAATTACGATTGAAGTTCGATCCCAAACTTTTAGAGAGTTTTGAATCGTGGTTTAAAGATATTACTCAAGAAAATGAACAAACCGTTCAATCTTCTGTCAGCATCGAAACAGAAGCAAGTGCAGGCGCAGAAATCCCCTTTATTTCTAAGTTGACCGCCAAATTGATCGGTCAAATCAAAGGTTCTAGGGGAGCATCCCATTTTTGCTTTCAGATCGTGGACGGTTGCATCAGAATAATATATTTGGATCGTTTTCAGTGCGAGCGTCTCGCTCGCGGTAGGGATCGCGAGCGAGACGCTCGCACTACTAAAAACGCTTTTTACCAAATTGGGATGCTCCCGGTTCTAGTCAACAAAAAAAAGTGATTCGGGAAACTCTTCAGCGTAATTTATCCCGCTTGCAAACAGATATTAACTTGTTGCTAAAAGATGCTTTTGACAAGCTGAGACGCAAATATCCAGACCGCTACCAAAAAGGATTTTTGGTGATTGTTGACAACTTAGACCGGATTCCTCCAAATGTTGGCAATCATTTGTTTTTTGATTACGCTCCTCAACTCCAAGAATTAGACTGTACAATTATCTATACAGTGCCGATTTCAGTAATTTATTTATATAAAAATGTTAGTAATTTGTTTAGCAATCCCAACATCGTGCCAATGGTGAATATTTATGAATTTAATCGCAGCGAGTGCGATTTAAATTACAATCAGCAAAGATTAGAGGGAGTTGCCAGTTTGATCGAGCAGCGGGTTGATGTTAGTGCCGTATTTGCCGATAGACAACAGTTGCTAGAATTGGTAAAAGCCAGTGGTGGCCATGTGCGACAGTTGATGCAGATAACCAGATCGGCTTGTCTGACAGCTACAACTCGCAAACACACTAAAATTTTGCCTGAAGATGTAACTTACGCTTTAAATCAACAGCAATTTGACTTTGAAAGGTCTACTCCTACGCCAGAATATTATACAACTTTAGCGCGGGTTTGCCTCGAAAAAGATATTGCTAAAGATGCAATGGGACAAAAGTTATTATTCAATCTTTCCGTTTTGGAATACAACGGAAATAGTCGGTGGAATTATGTCAACCCACTCGTAAAACAAAGCTATGCTTTCCAACAAGCCCTTAGATCAATTCAAGGAAATCCCTGAAATATACCGACAAAGGATTGTTGAACTCAATCAAGAATCTTTTGACCAATTGCTGACGTTTGTCGATATTGTTCCCGACAATGCCTTTGATTTGGGATTTATCCAAAGCAATTTTGTCAAGGATAGAGACGCGATTATTCAGGCATTGATTAACCACCCCGATTGTCAAGAGATGCAGTTTGAAATTTTGGATTTTCCCGATCCTGATATGCGCTTTTTGATGGATGAAATTCTGAAGGTTTTGCCAACAGTCAAAGTTCAACCAGACAAAAAGTTGATTTTCATTGTGCGGGGAGTGGAAAATGCGATCGGAATGACGGGGGAATATCCGCCGATGCTGGTAGATTTTAATTGGGTGCGAGATGCTTATCCGGTTATGGTGCCGCATCTAATGCTGTTTTGTTTGCCGGATTATGCGATTACGCGAGTTGCTAATTATGCGCCGGATTTCTGGGCATGGAATTCGGGGACTTTTGTGTTCAAAACTCCTGTAAATACTAGAGACGATGCGATTTCTCAAACTCTGGATGCTAGCAAAGGAATTAGCAATTGTGAGTTGCCGGAAAAGCAGGAACGGATCGATTTATTAAAACGGTTATTGATCGAATATACTCCATCGAATGGGCGCGAGGAAACTGAAAGGGATTTGAAAACTCGGATCAGAGTTTTGAATGATTTGGGAGTTGCCTATCGCAGCCGGAGTGAATATAAAACAGCAAAATACTATCTAGAACAAGCCTTAGATTTAGCGAAAGATGATGAAGACTTCATATCTTTAAAAGCAAATACTTTACATGAATTAGGATGGATTCAGAACGATTGGGGAAATCCCAAAGAGGCGATCGCATTTTATCAACAATCACTCGAACTTGAGGAAAAAATTGGCGATGTTCAAGGGAAAGCTGCTACTTTGCACCAACTAGCAGGAATTTATGCCAATCAAGGGGATGTAGAAAAGGCGATCGCATTTTATCAACAATCACTCGAACTTAAGGAAAAAATTGGCAATCTTCGAGGGAAAGCTGCTACTTTCGCAATGCTTGGACAGTTGTTAGCAGATGAGAAGGGAGATTTTGACAACGCCTTGAATTATTTACAGCAATCTTTGGATATTTTACAGCATTTGCGATCGCCCGACGCGGAGACTGTGAGGGAAATTATTGCTAGGGTTCAGCAGATGGCTGGAGATAGATGGATGCACTTCGACTAAAGAAACCAGGTTTTTCGCAGTTTTTGGGCGGTGTATCAACACTCTCGGAAAAAACCCGGTTTCAGGCCTATAAATCAGGATTGGCTACAAAGGTAGATACTGAACGCAGTTAACTAAATCTTCAGGTTCGTTAACCTTAGCAATGATTTCCAAGTCACGAATGCAATCACCAAAAGTTACATTCTGTTGATGGGCATAGATGACGCCAGCAAAATTGACTTCCTCCTGCTGGCGGTGGTTGGCTATGGCCAGAAAATCCTCGTCTTGTGTAAAAACAACGCGCTGAAGATCCGTTGCGCGATCGAGTATAAGTACCTCAACAAAATTAATTACACAAATCAACTAATATGATATACTGAAAATATCAAGTTGTATTCAAAAAAATTTTATATGTTTTTACTTCGAGATATCAATCCACTTTCGTTGAAATTGCTAAACCGAATTTATCGCGAAAGCAGACATCATCAAGTGCGTCAAAGAGCACAATTTTTAATTTTAGCTTCACAAAATATCAACAATAAAAATTTAATGAAAATCTTTAAAGTTAGTTATAAGACCATGTATAACTGGTTGAATCGATGGGAAGATGAGGGAATGCTCGGATTATATAATAAACCAGGT
>NZ_JAUBRJ010000117.1:0-13336 GCF_036701805.1 Microcoleus sp. N3A4 | reverse complement strand
TTAGCAGGCATTCACTTTGTCTGAATATCATTATGTTATATTATACCACTATGCGTTTTAAATGCACAACAGCTTATCAGCATCCAAGACATATTTTGCCTTTTGTTTGATACTGTCAAATATTGCCCCTATCGCATCGTGACATGAGCGCCCTGGTCTGAAGCCATAGGAGTTAGGCTCATCCTTTGTGAATTTTGCCTCCCATTCTGGCTCAAGCGCTGATTTTACTAGCGCCTGTAGTGCGCGGTCTTCCATTGTGGGTATTCCCAGAGGTCGCTTTTCGTCGCTACCGGGCTTAGGAATCATAACCCGTCTAGTGGGTTTCGATTTCCCGGTAACTCTCAACCGTTTACCCAATTTTACCCGCTGAATTGGGCTAAGGGATTTTACCCCATCAACCCCGGCGGTATTCTTTCCTTGGTTATCTTGGGTAATTCTACGTACCGCGAGACACTTAGCAGACCATGACCTAATCAGGGTCTTTTGAAGTTTGCGAACTGCTTTAACGTCGCCCCTTAAACTCGCTTGGAATATTCTCTTTTGCAACTTGAAAGTTACCCTGTCCAGCTTTCGCCAGTTGATATCTTTCCATTCCACCATCTGATTGTTCAGTGTATTAGACATATATATTGTTACTCGTTTGTATTCCTTTGGAATTATCGGGTATCTGTCAGCATATCTCTACCATTACAGTAGAGCATTCGCTTTTGATACCATCCCGTCCCTAGCGATTATTCGTTTAGCTACTTACTGGATTTCGACCTCTCCAGAAATGGCTAGGGGTTACTTCGTTCCGATTACACATTTGTTTGAGTCTTTAGTGCGATGCTTTCCACCGGGTTTTATGGGCGGTGCTTATAAGTCGGCAGATAATCCGCTTATGCCCTATCCTTGCCTTTTGGCTTGGTGTTTATCAAGTCTTTACCGTTCTCTCTCAGCGGGTTTATTCTTAATTCAGTCTTTTACACCATTGCTGATGACGATGGTTCAAACACATCTTTGCTTTCGCTACACATGGACTCTTGCTCGACGTTTTACCTGGGTTGACTCCCGATAGTTCCGCCTTTTATCTCCGCTTTAACCTATTAGTTGCTACCTAATAAATTAGGGGATATGCTTTCACTCCTGCACTTGGAGGGAAGGACTAACCGCACGGCGGTGCACCTTCAAATGTAATCAGTTATCACCAGTTTAATCAACTGGGCTAACCGTCCCGTAAGCCTTTCAGCTTACTTTAGGTTAAACGAATCGCACTATCCGAATCAGCCTGCAACTCGCTACCACTGGCTCCCCATTGATTCTATCAATCCAAGTACACTTTGACCAAAACAATGCAGGAAAATCGCACTTACTCATTCACAATTTTTAGCTAAAATTTGGGAGGAAAAAAGAGGAGAAACCAGCACAGTTATTACTCGTTACACCTCGTAATTCCTACTTTTTCGGTCACAATCAGTATAAATACTTGTCATATTTTGTAAAGAATTGTTGCTTTTGACGCGATTTTTGGTAATTTAGACCCTTCTGAATCCTCCTCAATCCTCGTAGTTAGTGCGCTAGTCGCATAGCAAGCCATGTCAAATAGACGTTATAGGGGGTAAAAATGAGCACTCTTTGCAAATTAGGGGTTTTTGCTAGACTGCGATGAGAACTGTTGGAAGTTGGAGTTAGCGATCGCACACGACAACAGCCAAGGCAAGAAAGTTTGATGGGGCAGTTTGGACAAGGATAGAACTGTGCTCCTGCCAGTCGCTCTTGAAGTCAGGAGCGAGCCTGTTGGTGTACAGGACAGCCGCCTTTACGAAGGAGCGTTGCCGGGCACGACACAAGCCAGTTGGTGCAGTTCGGCATTGGTGGCGAATGCCCGACGCGATCACGCGCCCGCTATCCTGTTTGCAAGCGAAGCAGCCGGCTGATGTCGATGATGGCGAGGGAATCGTTCGTCCGATAGCCAGCAAGAGCGCGATCGCCTTGACATCTAGGATGCCCCATTCATAAGGGTGCATCGTTTTTCTTTAAAAGTAATAAATAAAGCTTTGTACGGACAAAAACATTGCTTGCTACTAACAAAGAACAGCCATAACCAGTCCCAACAGATCAAGACACGAACAGCACAAAAAAGCAGTAATTTGGCATAAAATTGCAGGCATTTGCAGGATATTTACAGGCATTTGCAGGTAGAGTGCAGCCCCTGCAAATACCTGCTTTCCGCCTGATTTTATACTGCAAACGCCTGACTTTATACTGCACTTGCCTGACTTTAGCTGACCCAACAATTAGCTAATTTTTTAGCGTTTTTAACAAAGACTGAATTGATTTAATAGTCAAGTTCCGGCATCGGAATTGAATTAAAAATCAAGTTGAGCAAGTGTGAGAAAATTGGCAACACAGTAGCCGTTATCTAAATTGAATTAAAAATCAAGTTGAGCAAGTGCGAAAAATTTGGCAGCGTAGCAGCCGTTATGTCAGCCTTGACAGTCGCATAAATTGCTGTTGTCGGACTCGCGATGAAGCAATCGGCTAAACAGTTGTTGTCCGAGCGAGCTTGACAGTGACAGTCGGATAAAAATTTACCGCCTGACTCGGTTTACAGCAGTCGGTCGGTTTACAGCTATCAATAGGGGTTATAATTCTCCACCTTATTCGTACAGGCAGTAATCTCTAGGTGTAAAGAGCGATCGCTAATATATTCCAACAAAAACATAGTTCGCAGTGCCTGTCCCATACCTTACCGCTCTTATTGATGCATTTGGGCTTCCCGCTCGACTCGCTCCGTCGGAACTGATTCCATATCAATCAGGTTTTAACTGCGGGTAAGCAGTATGCTCAATATTCATAGGGAATGGATTATTTTTATATCTGCACGCATTAGTGGTAGTGCCCTGAAGGAAAGGATCGAGTAAGTTACTATTAGAGAGAAGTGTTTACCATAGTGTGATATGACAATAGAGATTCCCCATTGTCCTAATTGTGGCTCAAAAGAAGTTAGTCGGAACGGTCAAACTCGACATGGTAAACAAAACTATAAATGTCGAGAATGTGGCCGTCAATTTGTTTTAAATCCGGCATGGAAACCTATTACAAAAGAACAAAAAGAATTAATGTCACGGATGTTACTTGAACGTATTTCTCAAGCGGGGATTGCTCGGGTACTGCAAGTGTCAGAAGATACAGTGCAGCGATATGTCAATAGCCAAGCGGCTGCTGTTAAGAAGCAAGTAGAGGTGACTCCCAAGGAAAAAAAGCGCTTGAATGTTCAGATGGATGAGTTATGGTCATTCGTTGATAGTAAAGGGAATCAGCAGTGGGTCTGGCTGGCATTGGATGCCGAGACTAGGGAAATTGTTGGTGTACATATTGGAGATCGTAGCGCAGTATCGGCTCAATCTTTATGGAATTCAATACCACCAGTGTACCGTCAATGTGCAGTAATTTATACAGACCATTGGAGTGCTTATGATTCTGTATTGCCAAGCAAACGTCATCAAAGTGTAGATAAAGACAGTGGTTTGACTAGCTATATCGAGCGCTTCAACTGTACTATTCGACAAAGAGTTTCTCGACTGGTAAGAAAGAGCTTAGCCTTCTCTAAAAAATTAGAAAATCATATTGCTGCAATTTGGCGCTTCGTACATCATTACAATGCTAGTTTACAACTCTAAATGCCTACTTTTCTTTGAATTCAGTTTTATTCTCTCGATCCTTTCCTTCAGGGGACTACCGAATCAGAATATGCTGAAAACTTCCCCACAGAAAAGGGCGCACCAGCCAAATCCTTTCGGATGGCATTGGGGGCGTTAATTATCAAAGAAAAGCTGGGAATTAGCTATCGCGAAACCGTCGAACAGATCCGGGAAAACCCCTATCTGCAATACTTTATCGGTCTATCAAGCTACAGTAATGAACTACCATTTGACCCATCACTATTAGTACATTTTCGGCAACGAATTAGTCCCAACCTCATTAATAAAGTGAACGAACGCATGGTTGAAAAAATGCAAGAAATCACGCCAATCAAACCCGAAAAAAAAAGGATTCGGACGCCAAAAATGAGTCACCCAATCGCGGTAAGTTGATCGTAGATGCAACCTGCGCCCCAGCCGATATTAGTTATCCGACGGACTTAGGACTATTAAATAAAGCCCGAGTTCATACAGAAAAAATCCTAGACATCCTGTATAAACAAATCAAAGAAAAAAACCATAAAAAACCAAGAACCTACCGTAACAAGGCCAGAAAAGACTACTTAGCAGTAGCCAAACAAAGACGACCTACCCGCAACAAAAGAAGACAGGCAATTAAAAAACAACTTCAGTACATCAAAAAAAATCTAGCTCATATTGAACAGCTAATCAATTTAGGCGCGACCCTAGAAGCTTTGAATAAAAAGCAATATAAAACCTTGCTATTTCTCACAGAAGTCCTTCGCCAACAACAGTGGTTATTTGACAACAATAAACAGAGTATTGAGGATAGAATAGTAAGTTTAAGTCAACCCCATATTCATCCCATAGTCAGAGGAAAAGCAGGGAAAAGCGTAGAGTTTGGAGCTAAACTATCAGCCAGTCGTTTTGAAGGATATGTGTTTTTAGACCGGATGAGCTGGGATAATTTTAACGACGAATCAGGGGACTTCAAAGCACAAGTAGAAGCTTATTATAGATTCACAGGGTATTATCCAGAGTCCGTTCATGCAGATCGCATTTATCGTACAAGAGAAAACCGAGCATGGTGTAAAGAAAAAGGCATTAGGCTCAGTGGGCCGCCATTAGGAAGACCAAGAGCAAATGTGAGTAAATCAAAAAAGAAGCAAGCGTTAGAAGATGAGAGGATTAGAAATGCAATTGAGGGCAAGTTTGGGGCTTGCTGAAACGAAGATTCGGTCTCAATCGAGTGATGGCAAAACTTGATAATACATCTGGTACAGTTATTGCAATTACTTTTTTGGTCATGAACCTTGCTACCTGGTGGCGTCGGGTTTTTTGTGTGTTTTTATGTCTATTTGGAAAAAGAACACCTGTTTTTGGGTTGAAGATAATCCCCAATTATAAATGGGGGGACTCGCTACAGAAAAAACTTATATTTAACCAAGCTTTCAGATATTGATCGCTCCTGTTCTTAGTTTGCGATCGATTATTCAGCAAACCCTACTTACACGTATTGCTCAGGACTTACGTATTGACAGCAAGACAATCATCTGCATTAGCTCTGGCAACCTCAAAACGATTTAGTCTCAACACCTTTCAATGGCCTGTCTATACACCTGCTACTACCGCTTGCGAGTTATTGAACATGAGCTTCCTGATGTGATTGAATTGGAATGGAACTTCCTGATGTAATTTATAAGAAGAACCAAGAAGGTGAAACCCTGGAGGCCTGACACATCTGTGTAAGCACATCTAAGCCTTCCATATCAATCAGTTGATCTTTGTATGAGGAGAATCGTGAGTGGTTGTTGATAACCAGATTAATTCAGCGGTGTGGGAAACAACAGATGAGTGCCCGCTTTTTGCGGTATCTTTACAGAAACTCTTTGAAAATAAAATTCCTCTCATCCGCATTCGGCAATTTGCAACCTTACAGGAGTGTGATGCATTGGTTGCTCAAGCCAACTTGCTGGGTTTTGACGCCTACAAGGATGTCACTCCGAAGATTGAGCGCATTGGGATTACTGTCTTCGAGTACAACAGCATTGGCAAAGCGGATTACTTCCAAGCAGTAGACCAAGCGGGCAAAAAGCAGCATCACATCACTTGTGCCTCCTTCAATCCCTTGCAGCGTCTGATGGGAATGCTCAAAAATCATACGGGTGCAACAGTGAGAATCGCCTCAGAATCCTTATATGGTAATTATCATGCCGGATTGACTCGGAAAATTGAGCGGGGTACGCAGTTACACATTGATTATGCGCCCTCTGAGCAGCGAGAATGGGAGGTCGGAGCGGTAGTTGCTCAACTCTCCTGGAATTTGTATCTTCAGGTGTCTTCTAGCAATCCTGGTAAAACCTCCATTTACGATCGCCAGTGGCATCCCGACGACGAGAAATATAAACTCGATTCCTATGGATATGACGATGCGGTGGTTGCTGGTGCAAGCAGGATCGGCTTTCAGCCCCAAGTGGGAGAGGTGTTCATCTTTAATACTCGAAACTATCACACCGTTGAGCCAATTGAAGGGCATCGCGTGACGTTTACCTCTGCACTAGGGCTCCTCCCTAATGGTGAGATCATTTTCTGGTCTTGATGTTCCAAGGTTAATTCTGTTAGATATTGCGGAGAAGATCCAATGCCATTAGCGGCTGTTATGATTGCCCCTAACCAGCCAGTTGAATTGCGACAACTGCCCGATCCTGTACTTGAAAAAGGTGGGATTGTTATGCAGACGCTTTACTCTGAGGTTTGCGGCACCGATGTGCATTTACTGCGGGGGCATCTTGGGGGCGTTCCCTATCCAATCATTCCGGGGCATTTCTCCGTTGGTCGCGTAGTTGATCTGGGCGGAAGTGTTCTCGATATTGATGGACAGCCTATCCAACCGGGTTCGATTATCACGTTTCTGGATGTCAACGAAACCTGCAATAACTGCTGGTATTGTCTCGTTGCGAAGGCATCTACTCGGTGTCCGCAGCGTAAAGTCTATGGGGTTACGTACTCAGCAAATGAGGGTTTACTCGGTGGTTGGTCTCAAATAATCTACCTGAAGCCAGGAGTTAAAATTCTGACGCTTCCTGAAGGGGTGACACCGGAACGATTCATTGCTGGTGGATGTGCATTGCCGACTGCGTTACACGCTATCGATCGCGCGAAGATTCAAATTGGCGATGTTGTGGCGGTGCAAGGGTGTGGTCCAGTGGGGTTGAGTATAGCAATCTTAGCTTTGCTATCAGGGGCCGGTCGGGTAATTGCGATCGACAAGTATGAAAGTCGTTTAACAGCGGCTCGATCGTTCGGTGTGGATGATGCGATCGCCATTGACGAGCAAGCACCACGGCAGCACATTGAGCGGGTTTTGGAATTAACCAAGGGTCGTGGCGCAGATGTGACAATCGAAGCGACGGGAGTTCCCGTTGCGTTCAAAGAGGGCATTGAGATGACCAGAGATGGTGGTCGCTATGTCGTGGTGGGGCACTACACCAATACCGGTGAAATCCTGATCAATCCCCATCTGGAAATTAACCTGAAACACATCGAGATTCGAGGGACATGGGGCATTGATTTCAGTCACTTTTACAGAATGCTCCAGTTGCTCAAACGCGATCGCGCTCATCAACAAACAATTGCTTGGGAACAAATCATCAGCCGATTTTATACACTTGAGGAAATTAATCAAGCACTGGCAGACGTAGAGCGGGGATTGGTTTTGAAAGCAGCGATCCAGCCCAATCCGTCTTAATCGAAAAGTTGTTGGCAGGGGAATAAGATATATGCTAGGGGATAGACAAATTGCATTCATTGGCAGCGGCATCATGGGCGAGGCAATGATCGGTGGATTGCTCGCTAAAGAGGTCGTAACAGCCCATCAGATTATCGCGAGCGATCCTCTTGAAAGTCGTCGCTTCTACATCGAAAAAACCTATGGTGTGCGAACCACTAGCAGCAATACCGAAGCCATTCAGGGAGCGGCGATTGTCGTTTTGAGCGTAAAGCCGCAAATATTAGGAGCGCTCATGCCAACGCTTAACCGCCAAATTGACCCTGATGCTTTAGTGATGAGTATTGTGGCTGGAGCGACCATCCAATCTATTAGTCAAGGATTGAGCCATGCACCGATTGTCCGTGTTATGCCGAACACCCCGGCTCAAGTGGGGATGAGCATGACCGTCTGGACGGCATCGCCGGAGGTGACCGATACACAGCGTTCTGATACCCGGAGGATTCTCCAAGCCTTAGGGGAGGAGATGGCTGTGCCGAACGAACAGGAGGTCGATCTGGCAACGGCGCTGAGCGGTGCGGGCCCTGGATTTGTGTTTCTGTTTATTGAAGCGATGATTGATGCGGGGGTTCAAATGGGTTTGAGCCGCACCCAAGCCCAAACCCTGACGTTGCAAACGATTGCGGGCAGTGTAGAATTGATGCGTCAGACCAATGAGCATCCAACGGTGTTACGCAACCGAGTCACGAGTCCCGGAGGAGTCACGGCTGCGGGTCTTTACGAGTTAGAAAAAGGTGGACTGCGGACAACCCTGTGTGATGCAGTTTACGCGGCCTTCGAGTGCACTCAAAAGTTAAGTCATCTGAATGAAAGTTTCTTTCCTCAGCGTCCATCCTCAACTGTAATAGGGGTATAGCCGAGATACGCGCAAAATAGGACATGACGTAAAGTTTTGTAAATACAAGACAAAATGACTTGAAGTAGCAAAGCCTGAAATACTTGGCAGTAAAAGATTTCCGCTTTTTGTGTCTGTACGAAGGCAGAGTATAACCAATACTCTGCCTTCTCAAACTTGGTTGAATAGTCAGCTAATTTAGGATGCTTTTGTGCTTGCAAGCTTCCTCGAAAGGTACGTAGGAACTTATTTGTTACGTTTCTTAATATCATGTCCTATTTTGCAAGTATCTCGGCTGTACCCCTAATATAGTTCAGGGGGCGACAAGCGCCCCTGAACTAAAATTGTCTAACCGCTAAACCCTCAGCCATTTCAACATACTTGGATTCTTGTCATAGCGGTATGTCAAACCGTCCCTAGTAGTGATAGAACCTCCTTTACTTGCCTTACTTCTGATAGTGCTAATGGAATAGTTAGTTAATTCACTTATTTTCTTATGAGAAAGCCCTTGACTTGTGATTGTTCCCGTCAATATTTGTGATTGGCTTTGCAAATCATTATTAGGCGTGCTTGAAATATTTATTATTTTTTGATTTCGATAATCCTGCACAGTCAAAAGTTGCCAACTAGAATCTTGTGAAAGTTCTAGAACCCATTGATGATAATTAAATAAACTTTCTCGATGTCCAACACTAATAAACGTTGTTTTCGTCTCTTGTAATTGTTGGTATAAGTTTCCTTCATTCTTCAAATCTAAGGCACTTGTTGCTTCATCTAATATAGTGAACCTTGGATTAGTCACCAACAGGCGTGCGAAAGCCAGGCGTTGTTGTTCTCCCAAGGACAATATATTCTCCCAAGGAACTTCAGTATCAAAACCTTCAACTCGACTTAGCAAGTTTTGTAGGTTTACTTGTTGCAAAACTTCTTCGAGTTCTGCGTCGGTCAATTGACGATTAGTTTTAGGATAAAGCAACTGTTCACGCAAAGTTCCCAGAATTATATAAGGACGTTGGGGTAAAAATAAGACTTCTTTTAGAGGAGGTCGCACCAAACGACCAGTTCCCGCATTCCATAAGCCAGCGATCGCCCTCAACATAGAACTTTTACCTCGACCACTTGGCCCAACAATCAATAAACCTTCTCCTGGCTGAACAGCTAGTGACAAGTTTTCGACGATTACCTGTTCATAGTTTGGCGTTTGTAAAGTGACGTTCTCAAAAGCAAAATAATTCTCTTCTATTGTTTTAATAGTACCGACGTTCTCAGGTTGTTTTGCCACTGCTTCTAAAGCATCTGAAAAATCAGATAAACGCTGAACATAACTAGAAAATCGCCCAGAAACGCCAAATTCAGCTATTAATTCTTCCAAAGCACCGGCAAACATATAGCAAGCTGTAGTAGCTTGTCCAATTTGTCCGAAATCAATTTCACCTCTAATAAATAAAGGTGCGAGTACTAAGAGCGTGAGAAATTCGATAGTACCCCGATATCCTCTGTTAAAAATTGCCTGATTTCTCTCCCAATTAATCTTTTCTTTAATATTTTTTATGAGAATACTAAATCGGCGTTGAATTATATTCAGCTCTTGTTTTTCTCCTTGAAAAAAGGCTATTGACTCAGCGTGATTGCGGACATGAGTTAGACAATAACTATAATCAGCTTTAGATTCAATTTCTGCTTGATTAATCTTGATTAATTCTTGATTTAAGTAAACAGCAATAAAGTTTCCTATAATTGTATAGATCAGCAGAGCAAGAGCTATCTGTTGGGAAATTGTCCAGACAACTATTAAAAAAGTTATCATTTCTAGTGCTTTTTCTAGTAAAGTAGCTGAAAAACTGAGCGCACTACTGGTTATCGGTTCAATTTCTTGAGATAAACGTTGATCGGGGTTATCAATATCAGCTTTAAAATTGATTTTATAATAAGCACGACCATTCAAATATTTATTTAAAATAAAATTATTAAGCCATTGATACCAATCAATAGAAATTTGCTTCCTAATAAATTTAGTAAAGCCTGTTAAAAGTGTTATCAAGACAAGTCCAACAGCGTAAATTGCTAGAGTATAAGTAAATTTGGAATAATCTTTTTCTTGAATTATGACATCGATTAAATAACGATGAATAAAACTATTATAAGTAGTTGCAGCTACGAGAGCCAATATTAGCAATATTAGGAGAATAAGCATTCCCCAGGCGCGAATTACATCTGAAAAAGCTCTTTCTCCTGGCTTTGTTGGATACCAGTAAGGACCGGCGATAGCTTTTACATCTTTCCAGAATTGAATAAAATCTGAAAAAACATTTGTTGAGGGTTTAGTTTGAACAACTTGAGTTTGCATATTTTAGAGATAAACTGAAATATTTTAGAATTAGATTTAATACTTTTTGGTGTTAAATAATTAGCACTAATTTTTCAACTCATATTACCTTATTCTTGAGTGCGGTTCAAAGCAGCAAGCACTGCATTAGAGATGACAGTTCGCATACCACTTTTTTCTAACTCGTAAAGACCAGCAGCAGTCACTCCCCCAGGACTTGTCACTTTGTTTCGTAAGACTGCTGGATGTTCGTCAGTCTGAAACATAAGTTCTATACTACCAGCAATCGTATGCAATGTTAGTTCTTGGGCTTGTGTCCGAGTTGAACTCATCTGAACCCCAGCATCCATCATCGCTTCAATGTACAAAAATATAAACCCAGTCCCGGCGCTACTCAATGCCGTTGCCATATCAAGGTAATGTTCATTTTGGGTAGCAAATTCCTTGCCTAATGCTTGTAAAATGGCTTGAGTATGCGATCGCTGTATTTCTGTCACACTTGATGATGCGCTCCACACCGTAGTCCCATGACCAACTTGTACTGCAATATTCGGCATTGTACGAACAACAGCAGGATGATTCAACCCTTGGCACAGAGATGAAACACTCGCTCCACTCACAATACTAATTACTAAAGCATCAGATGAAATTTTATCCTTTAGCATAGCCATCACCTCTACCAAAACCTGCGGTTTCACTGCCAATATCACGATGGATGCGCCAAGAACCGCTTCTATATTGCAGGTTGTAGTACGTACTCCATATTCTTTTTCTAAATAAAGGCATCGCGCAGAAACCGGATCGCTGACAATAATTAGCTCAGATTTTTCAACAGTTTTTGTTGATAACAATCTACTAATTATCATTTCGCCCATTGTGCCACCGCCGATAAAGGCAATTTTTAAATCTCCCAACATAAACCCAATACACCTATTTCATCGATAAAAACTAAGATTTTTTAATTTATTTGTTTTCTTTAAAAACCTTTCGTCTAAAAAACTTTTTAAATTTTGCATTCCAAACGAAACTCACAGAAACATTGAGATCATCGAGAGAGTAAACTTGATGCCACCAAAAGGAGGGAAAAAAAAGTATTTCACCTGGTTCTAGGAGACACTCTATATATTTTGCATTGATAAATTTAGGGAATTTATCAATGTCGGGTTGGTCAATATTTAATTGACTCAGGAATGGGATTTTTGAATTTTTAGGGAAAGGATATAGAAAAGAACTTTGTTTTGGTTCAAACAATAAGATTCGCTTTCGACCACGCACTTGACATAACACACTTTCTACTGGATCGTGATGTAATTGGGTAATATTGCCATTAGTACTCATCCAGCAAATAGTATTCAAAGATAAGTACTTATCAATAAATTCTGGAATTTCCATCTCTGGAATACCCATCCAACGAGCGGTATCGAGAGATAAGTTTTTATCAATAATATCTGGAATTGCAATATCTGGAAATAGTTCAGGGAAGGTAGTCTGCATTGGATATTGCTGAAGGTAATAGTATTGGTCATCTTTTTTCTTCTGCACAATCCAATCTGTGAAGTCAGTAAACTTCATTTTTTTGGTAGGGTAAGTTAATCCAACTTCTGGATCGAAGGTAAATATTTTATTGTCAGAAACGCGAGCATTGATTTCTTTGTTAGCTAAAGCACTATTCAAATAATCCAATGACCATAAAGAAAATGCTTTCCATTCAGCTACTATCCCAGTAAAGATGACAGGATGTTTATAAGAGAGCGCTATGGAATGAAAAATAAATAAGGTGACTAATAGAGCAATAGTTTACCTTGGATCAAGGCTTCTGGGGTTGAATTGTGCAAGTTATTTATTTTTCATTCCTATGTGTTTAAAGTCCTCTGGCGTAGGTTTATGAATACGTTCAATTTGACCAACTGAAGTTTGATTAAATTTATTTTCTACAGTGATATTCATAGATACTCCTCAGCTTTATTGGTAATGAAAGTATTTAAAGATGGCTCTCCCGTACTTAGTGTGATAAATTTTGCTAATCAATTTGCCGATTGGCTTGAACACAGCGAAACTCAAGGGTCTAAAACTAATAAGTTAGATTTTGTACCTCTACGAAAGGTATAACGCTTGTATGACAGGCTTTCCAAAGCATTCATTACATTTTATTATCACTTCAAGTACGGAAGAGCCGCCTTCTTTGACAGCATTGGGAACGTCTGTTGCTTCAATAGTTATATCAGCATCGTATCCGTTTGTCAATTCCAAAGCCCGCTCAATGTGTTGTTGTGGAGCGTCAGCTTTAATTGCAAGGGTTTCGTCTACATCGAATGATTTTGCAACTGCTAATCGGCTCTCAAATTTATCAATGACAATTACTTTGCCCGCACCTGAGAGCAAAGCGAGAATTGCCACACTCAAACCCACAGGCCCGCAACCCTGTACCACAACAACATCACCAATTTGAATCTGCGCTCGATCGATAGCGTGTAGTGCAGTTGGTAAAGCACATCCCCCAGCAATAAATTATTTTGGTGAAACTTCTTCGGGTAATGTAAGAACTTTAACCCCTGGTTTGAGGTAAATGAATTCAGACCAACCACCCAGTAACCCATCTTTGGCTGAGTAAGTGACACCATAAACTTTGCGTTGGGGACAGCGAGTGGATGCTTTGGCTACTAGACAATAAGCTGTTGTGCATTTAAAACGCATAGTGGTATAATATAACATAATGATATTCAGACAAAGTGAATGCCTGCTAA
>NZ_JAUBRJ010000116.1:0-13370 GCF_036701805.1 Microcoleus sp. N3A4 | reverse complement strand
AACTAATAACTAATAACTAATAACTAATAACTAATAACTAATAACTAATAACTAATAACTAATAACTAATAACTAATGACTAAAAATAAACTGAACCTAGAAAATTCAAGAAACAAAAATGGCAACAATTCAACAGCAAAAAATTCGCATTCGCCTCAAAGCTTTCGATCGCCGAATTCTAGACGCATCCTGCGAAAAGATTGTAGATACAGCAAATCGGACAGCAGCCACAGCGATCGGCCCGATTCCCCTACCGACAAAACGGCGGATTTACTGCTTGCTGCGATCGCCCCACGTAGACAAAGATTCTCGCGAACACTTTGAAACCCGCACGCACCGCCGCATCATCGACATTCACCAGCCTTCTGCCAAAACAATTGATGCTTTGATGAAACTGGATTTGCCAGCAGGCGTAGATATCGAAGTCAAGCTGTAGATTCACTCATCGGAAACTCCGAAAGAAGGAACAATGGAAAAATACATTGTTCCTTCTTTTTGCTAAAAGTTCGACAGTCAGCAGTTATTCGTTATTCGTTATTAGTCATGGGTCAGGAGTTATTATTCATTAGTTATTAGTCAGTAATCAGCAATAATTTCTGCTCCGGCGCGAACTTAAATAATTCTTCTTAATTAAGGGGCGATGGCTACACAAAAGCTTTTTTAGCAGTCGCTATCATCGCCTTCAGCATCACTTAATTCATCAAAAAGGTATATTTAGCATTTTGACGAAATGACGGCTTTGTCAAGCTGCCAGCACGGGCGATCGGGATCGATCGATCGAATCCGCGTCGCAAAAGCCCGATCGCTCAAGCCCCGGAATTGCCTCAAATCAGTTAAAGTAAGAAAAAGAAGCGCAAGTACCGTCACATTTGAGCGACAATGGCATCCTCTTCCTCTGTAGCAGTTCGCGAACTCCCCTTATTTCCGTTGCCGGAAGTGGTTCTATTTCCAGGTAGACCGCTGCCGCTGCAAATCTTCGAGTTTCGCTATCGAATCATGATGAATACGATTCTGGAGGGCGATCGCCGTTTTGGTGTACTCATGTGGGACCCCAACCAAAACAAAGTCTCTGCCGTCGGTTGTTGCGCCGAAGTGATTCACTGTCAGCGACTCCCCGACGATCGCATGAAGATTATGACTCTCGGACAGCAGCGCTTCCGAGTGCTCGACGCCGTTCGGGAAAAACCCTATTTAGTCGGTCTGGTAGAGTGGATAGAAGACGAACCGCCGCAAAAAGACCTCAGACCTTTGGGAAAAGATGTCGAACAACTGCTGAGAGATGTAGTTCGCCTCTCCAGCAAATTGATGGATCAGCCGATCGACCTGCCGGAAGACATTCCCAGTTTGCCCACCGAATTGTCCTATTGGGTAGCCAGCTACCTTTACGGCGCAGCGACAGAACAGCAAACTCTTTTAGAATTGCAAGATACTGCTGCGAGATTGGAACGCGAAACCGAGATTTTGACTTCTACTCGCAATCACTTGGCAGCCAGGACTGTACTTAAAGATACCCTCAAGTAGCCAGTTTTCGCAGGCAAAAAGCCCGATCGGTTTTGCCTGCATTGAAGCAAGAATTACACGCAAATCATTCGATTTTAGATTTTAGATTTTAGATTTTAGATTGACTGATGAACTAAGGGTTTGGATCGCGGGCTGACAGTTCCATTATTTTTGGAACTGCTAGCTGTTTAACTCTTAACTTCAAACAGGTTCGGATAGGTTCTTTATAGCAGTAAATGCTTGTGTTAGAAAATCTCGACCAACCGAAACCATACGATGCAGTTAGAGGCGGTCAACTGCCGCCTCCTGTGGGCGGTGTCGTGCTCGGCGGACTAGCAGGAGTTAAACACCGGCTGTCTAGTTCTGTCAGCGAACATCGAATCGCCGCCCTGACCGAGACATTGAATTACGGCGATCCAGGCTTAAAAATAGTCATCAAGATTTGTCAAAGCGAAACAGGGCCAGTGCAGCGGGCAGCCTGCGATTTGCTGCGAAAAAGACTGAGTTCGATCGCCCGCGAAAAATTACAGGCCTTTGTAACTTCAAGTTCAGATACAGAAGCTGAGTTAGACAGCACTCAAAAAATATTAGATCGCTCACCCGGTGCAGTATCAGAAAAAAATCACGATCGGCAGTTATTAGAAGCACAGTTAATATTTGAGACAATTATGCAGCAGATGCAACCCAATTTGTTGCTGCTAGAAGCATTGGTAGTCTCTGTAGAACGCGAGGAATTTACAAACGAACTGATGAATCTTTGGGAACTGTTAATCTTAGAAATTCAGGAACCTCTCAAAGAACTGCGTCAGGCTGTTGGCAGCGCGATTTCCGCCCAACTTCGGATTCAGTGGCTGTACAATCAAGCTGAATCTCAAGCCAATCAGTTGCAGCAGCGAGCTTTGCTAGCTCTTCAGAAAGAGGATGAAAATTCAGTTCGCCTCGCCTTGGTTCGCAAGCAGATTCAATTCGATAAAGTGGCAGAACTAAAAATTGACTTAGACCACCAAACTGTGCGAGTAGAAACTCTCAACCGCAACTTGCTGGCTTTGGAAAGTAAGATTGCTGAAGCTAATTCCAAGAAAGAGATCCTCAAGATGCAGCTTCATTTTGCTAGGGTACAAAAGCAAATAGATTTCACTTTCAGCCAAGTCAACAGTATATTTTTCAGTCCTTAGTTGTGGGATTCTCCGGTTATTTGCGCGATCTCAAACTTGTCTGACGCAAAAATGTATTGTCCCACTGAAAATTGTTTTCTTATCTCGCTTAGCTCCATCCAGATTAGCGCCGCACAAAAATGCCCCGCTCAAATTAGCACCCCTCAAGTCAGCTCCGCACAAATCTGCGCCCTCAAGGTTACTTTCACACAAAAAAGCGCTTCTCAAGTCAGCTCCTCTGAGACTCGCTCCACGCAGTTTTGCCTCACTTAGATTGGCTTTTTCGAGGTTTGTATTGTCCAAGCAAGCATCTATGAGGTTTGCTTCCATCAGGTTTGCGGCGCACAAGGAGGCTCTGCTCAAATTAACACCAATCATTTTGGTGTCGCTCAAGTTGGCGTGTTCCAAGTTTGCTTCAATCAGGTCAGCTCCTGTTAATCTTGCGAAAGTTAGATCGGCTCCGCTCAGGTTAGCCCCATTGAGGTTTGTCATCACCAGGCAAGCATTTTTGAGCTTGGCAGCTATTAAGTTTGCCCCCCTTAAGTTCGCCAGGGAAAAATTGATTTCTTTGAGTTCGGCGCAGGCTAGATTAATATCAATTAGGAAAGCTTCTCGCAAAAAAGCCTCTTTCAAGTTGGTTTCGTGAAAATTTCTTTCTCCGGCTGCGTATCGCTTGAGAAGTTCATCAGCATTCATCTCACCAGCCTCCTAAGTTTTACTTAAAATGAAATTATACAACTGACAGCACATTGTAGCAACCAAAGATTTTTAAAGTTTCTGTGTGATTTTTTAATTCTTCGAGTGCCGATCGAACAAATGGTTGGCAGGCGTTAGCCTCAAAGTCCATAAAGAAAATATATTCTCCGAGCGATCGCTTAGTCGGTCTAGATTCAATCCGACTTAAATTAATACCGCGACTGGCAAATACTTGCAAAGGTTTTACCAGTGCTCCCGGCATATTGGCAGGTACGCTAAAAGCTAGTGAGGTATGGGTGCAATTAGACGCTGAAGCATCGAGGATCAATTTAGGGCCAGATTTTGTGATGGATTTAATGGATGAGAGCTCCGCTGCTTCTACGTTTGCGATTTCTCCAACACTCGTGCTGAGTACCCAAAATCGAGTGTAATTATCGGGATAATCATTAATCGGGTGAGCTAACACTGGCAAATTGTAAAGTTCAGCAGCTCTCGGCGAAGAAATCGCCGCTACATTTCTATCTTCCAGATATTGCAATGCTTCCGCAGTTGAATTCGCCGGAATCAATTGAGCTGAGGGAATAAACTGCCCCAACCATACCTGACACTGAGCTAGCGCTTGGGGATGAGAGTAAACTTTTTTAATCTCGTTAAAATTTTTAGCGTTAGACACCAGCGCGTGGGAAATTGGCAAAACTAAGGCGTGTTGAATGCGGAGTCTATCGAGTCGCCACAGTGTATCTAGGGTGACAGTCACGCTGCCTTCGATCGAATTTTCGACTGGCACAACTGAATAGTCTACCTGCCCTACGGCAGATGCCTCTAGCGCCTGGGAAATGGTGGAATAAGGACACAGGGTGCATTCTAAGTTAGTTTCCAGGCTCAACCAATTGACATAAGCTAGAGCCGCTGTTTCTGCATTTGTACCAACAGGGCCGAGATGTGCGATCCTCTTCGAGGGCTGCGCTAACGAAATTTTCATTTAGAGGCAATTTTAGGTTACAAAAGTTTGCTTTACTCTCATCAGCTAGCAAGTATGATGAAAAATTAGCGATGTCCCGAAAGCTTTTATCCGTGATTTCTCGGATGACATTGCTGGGTGCGCGACTTAGTGCGCGACTTATGTCACCTTAAAAAGGTGATAGTTTATTAAGATATGCTTAGGAATCCTCTATTTTGATATCTTCTCATGTATATCCGCTTTAATGCTTCCCAATCCGTTGAGCTAGCCGTACCAGACGAACGGGTTCCCATTCAACATTATCTGCGCCAGCCGAGGCGACTGGTGAACGCCCTAGTCGATCGAAGTCGCACACAGCAGCTAAGCGATGACTGTTTCCGCCTGAAAATGCGGCCGTTACAATTTATGATGCTGAGCATTCAACCCACCGTAGACATGAGGGTGTGGGCTGAGTCAGACGGCACAATCAATTTGGAGTCCGTCGCCTGCGAAATTCGCGGCGTGGGTTATATCAACGATCGCTTTGCTCTCAATCTCAAAGGACAGCTTTGCGTACACCAAAGCAGCGGGGTAGCATACTTGAAGGGAAAAGCGGATTTGGAAGTGCAAGTAGAGTTACCGCCGCCGTTTTGGCTGACGCCCAAACCAATTTTAGAAGCAACGGGCAACGCTTTGCTCAAGAGCGTACTTCTGAGCGTTAAACAGCGGTTGATGCACCAGTTGCTCTTAGATTACCGCCGGTGGGCAAGCAGCGAAACTGAGGTAATATCGAGCGAGCTCCCCCAAATCTTATCTTTAGAAGGGTGAGATTCTACTAGAGAAGCTGTTAATTAATTTATCGGCATATTTAGGCAAAAATCAGGCCACTTACCGAAAAATTAGTTAGACGATCTAATTGCGTACCTTGAGCTTTGTTTGAGTTCGCCCGCAGGGATAGATAGCTGCCGGTCAGTCAAGATCGTTTTGAGTCAGCCTTCCATGTTCATCCTCTTCTATGATTCCTACACCCCCAGACCAAGCAGGTGACTTGTCTTTTGACACATCGTCCTTGTAGTCGGGGAGTTCGCGCTGTGGCGCCCTCGCTATTTTTCCCGGTTCCAGATTCGTCGCGCCCACCCGAATCCGGATTTTTGGCCCGGAATTGCCCAAGCGAATGGTCATCCCGTCCGCCACTGACACCTGAGCGATCGGTCTATCATCTACATAAGTGCCGTTAGCACCAAAATTAATAATTTCCCAGCCGTTGGCGTGATTCCACAGCTCTACGTGGTGGCGGGAAACTACAGCGCTGTAAATAATTACATCATTGTCGTTCGATCGACCGATCCGAACCACCGCTTCGGATTCAAAACACCAACTTTGAACCGGGACAGACTGGATAGGATGTAACAGAGTTAAGGTAATCACTGATGTTTTGACACTCCGCCGCCAGACAGAAACGGGGATGCTTCCAGATAGATTATTGGGGAGAAAACCGCAAAAAATTTGATTTTCAAAGGGGTGGTGAGTGCGTCACTCTTCCTTCGTTCTGCCGTAAAAGTTGAACTTTTGGCTGCTTGAGGCATTTGAACAAATTTTTGATCGTTAGCTTTTGGCGCAGGCGCAAATTTTTGCTTTCCTCGGTAACAACCAAACACCATGTTATTAATCTGCTGAACTTCCCAGCGATTGACAAAGGTTGAGACCGCTTGATTGATTTGGTCTGGGATGGAGGGATTGCGCCGATGGGTGAGCCGCTCAATTCGATCTGCCAAATAACCATTTTCGCGCTGACTAGCCCCATAATTTAACTCAGACCCGCGCTGGTTGCACCGCTGATTCGAGTTCTCGATATGGCGACAGTCAACGAGCGACGAATCGCTCTCGATCATCCAGACAGAAGTTAACCAATTATTAATGCTGGGGTCTCTAGATAAAATACTTGTTGCTTGTATCAAACAGCATAGGTCTTTTTGAGTTGCTAACATTTTCCTTATTGATGCGATACCTTTAAAATAAAATACAATGCTTTGAGCAGCACTGGAATTTTGAGCGAGAACGCCTCAATCTCTCAGACCGAAAATACAGATCGACCTTCCTGGCGCGCGCGCCGCCCCAAAAATGCGATGGGCAATTAGTCGCAGGGCGATCGCGAAGGCCAAACTTCAGCTCAAATCCGACTCGGGCGGCTCCGGGGTCGGCTCTGGCGGGGCAGATTCATGCCTTTGCCGCTTCAAGTCTGCAACTTTTTCTTGAGCTACATCCCTGACTTCTAGAGCTTTATCTTGGAATTTTTCCGCCAGACTTTGAGCGCCCCGCTTCACCTCTGCCACATTTTTGAGAGTTCTGTCGAAATCTTCGTGTAAAAACTCTGCTACCAGACCGACTTTTTTGTGCAGTCCCTCCGCGTATTGTACCGGCTCCGATACAGCAGCCTCAGACACGATCGCCCGCTTGCTGCCGATCGTCGAAATAGCTGCCACAGGTAGCAAGTAAATCCCGTCTAAAACGCCGCGCCAGCCGCTCGATTTAAACAGGTAGTGGATCACTGTACCCGTGAGCACATCAAATAGGAAGTCAACCACCGTACCTGCTTTATTCCCAGCGTCCGTGAGCACCTCAAGCCCGATCGGACAAACAGCTTGTTCCGGCTGATGCAATTCCGGCAGTTCCGGGTTAATTGTGACAAAAACATTTTCGCCTACCGTATCAACTTGCGCCCAAGCGAACCAAGTTTTTTTGCTACCCAAAAGTCCCGACTTGCAAGTAAAGCCGATCGCCCGCTGGGAGTGAGCGTCGAGCCAAAGCCGATCTACCCTGCCGACCTCTTCCGCCGTTCTGCGGTCGATCGTGCGGCGGTTGAGCAATTCGCTGCGCCTGACAATCTGTTGTGATGTACTCATAAATAAACTCCTGAGTGCCCCCGAGTGAAAAATTTCGAGCGTCCAAAGATACCGAAATTAATATTCTTCTTCTGAATAATTTCGAGTATTTTCTGCCTCCGTTAAGTCCTCCTCTTCCCTGGAAGTGCTAACTTCTTTTTGTTCGGGAACAGGAATCGTGCTAATGTGCGCGCTGCCCGAGGGAGCGTGAATTACCTTAGCATCCATTGGCTTGACGCTAATTTGTCCTAACTGGACTGAGGACTGATTCGGGCCGACGTTGATTTGAATTTTCGGGCCCGAGCGAGCCAAGTGAACGATCAGACCGTCCACAACGGGAACCTTAGCGATCGGCTTACCATCGAGGTAAGTGCCGTTCGTACCTAAATTGATCAGTTCCCAAGTTATGCCGCTGCGTCGCAATTCGATGTGGCGACGAGAAACCACAGCGCTAAAAAGAACGACGTGGTTTTCGGTCGATCGCCCGATCCGGACGACCTGCTCGTCTTCAAAGATCCAACTGCGGACGGGTATAGATTGGAGTGGATGTAGCAAGGTCAGCTTAATCACATTGGCAGCATTGAGTTTTGGTAGAGTTCCTCAAGATGCGATTTTAGATTTTAGACTTTCGATCGCCCAATCCAAACTCGATCTAAGAGATTTGAAATAAAAACGTAACCAGGTCTCCTTTCCCCAGAGAGATACGGTCTCCCGGTCGCAACCGATGCCGGTTTCCCTTGGGTAGCGGATTATTGTTGACGTAAGTGCCGTTAGAACTGCCTACATCTTCTAGGTAGCAAGCATCTCCCTCCACCCGGAGATTGGCGTGTACCCGAGAAACTATCTCAGAATTAGCAAATCCCGAAACATCAATATCCGGCGGCACTAAATCATTTGGCTTGCCTATGTGAACCACAGACAGACTGTGAGGCAATTCCATCGGCGTATTTGTCTGAACGTGTAGCAGGCGCGCCGACTGCTGTTGCAGTTGAGTTTTAGCTATACCTGCTGGCTGTGTGACCGGAACCGGGGGAGAGGTATTTACTGGTGTTGCCACTGATTCAGTTGTAACAGGAACCGAGGGCGAAGGCGGGGGCTCTGGAATCGTAGGAATACTGGCGGGAGTTTTTTCCAAGTTGGGCCCGTTATTTGGGGTAACTAGAGGTTCCATTGCCATCAGGGGTTCGCTTGGCGGTAAATCCGGCACCGGTGACGATACAACTGTAGGGCCCACAGACGAGGGGGACGTTACTGTCACCTCAATTTCTGGAACTATAGAACCCGGACGCAAGTTAAAGCCGCACTGACCGCAAAATGCTGCATCTGTCTGAACTGCTGCACCGCAGTTCGAGCAACTTGCGGTAACAGGTAAAGGCGTGTAGCAAGCCTCGCACTGGCTGGCCCCGTCGGGGTTCTGGTGATTGCAATTGGGACAGACAATCATCGATTTCTCCTTGCTATCGGCCAGATTTTCAAATCAGCCTCATAAAAATACTGGTGTATATGGTCAAATTTTAACTTTAACCGCCACAATTCTTATATTGCTTCGCTAATACTAGCAACTGAGCTGACGCCGTGACGTTCGCGGTGATGGGCAAGATTGACTTAGCGATACTGCTGAGTGTGTTGGCACTGGGCGGATGTCGGCTATTTTACTGCTTCGCCAGCAGCCGCATCGAGCAGCCACCAAAGCTCGCCTTCTGGTTGAACGAGTCTGGCTGGATAGGTCATTTCGTCGGCTGCGGGGGCAAAAATTTGAGCGAGGGCGGGTTGTTTGCTGGCTCCTGCGACCATGAAGATGACGCACCGAGCGCGGTTGATTAATGGGACTGTAAAGGTGATGCGGGGTTGACCGTCTTTGTTGCCGACAGTTACTAAGGCGTCGCGGACTTGCAAGGCTGCTGTGCCGGGAAATAGAGAGGCTGTGTGGGCGTCGTCTCCTATGCCCAATAAAATGATGTCGATCGCAGGAAACTCGCCGTCGGATAATTTGAAGAACTCCTGCAATTCGGTTTGGTGCGCCGAGGCGTCGGCTGCTGGGTCGCCGGCGCCTGTGGGCATGGGGTGGATGTTGCTGGCGGGGATGTTTACTCGATCGAGCCACGCGAGGCGCGCCATTTTTTGATTGCTGTCCGGGTGTTCTGGGGGAACGTAGCGTTCGTCACCCCAGAAAACGTGAATTTTGTCCCAAGGCAGGTCTTGGGCTGCCATCGCTCTGTAGAGCGGTTCGGGTGTGCTTCCGCCCGCTAAGGCGATCGTACAAAGTCCGCGTTCTGCTATGGCTGCTGGGATTTTCGACAGGACAACTGCGAGCGAGCGAGCTATTAGTTCTTCCCGACTTCCTAATACTTCTACTACTTTTTTCATCAATTTCTTCTCAACTTTCCTTGGGTGTTGTTCTCAGCAATTGCCAATTTTGCCTTGACATTTTGCTTTGAGGTCGATCGGCTGACACGCTCGGCAAGCTCAACAGCGAGTCGCGTCAGATTTTATCATCTTATGCCCTTTAATTTGACGAAAGCAAGAGATATTTCTACCAGCGATCGATCGAGCTTCACCTGTTGCATATATTTTTTTTCGCAACTTTCAATCAAAAGTCCGATCGTACTTACCGAAAGCATCCAGGATACAAGCCCCCGGATTCATCCGTCCAGAAATAAAAAACCTGTATCCGATAAAGGAGCCCCCGAATTTATTCGTGGGGTGAATGCTTCAATTCTAAAATCTAAAATCTAAAATCTAAAATCGATTGACCCCGGGACAGCAAAAATAATCAAGATTGATGTGGTAGAGTAGGAAAGATTGTTTTAAGTCCGCACAATCGGATAAAAGCAAAACTATGTCAAGTTTTAACCGATTCCCTACATCTGTCCGCTATCTGATAGCGCGGTTGCGCCACTGGACGCAACCGGCGGTTTGGGCTCCGCTAGCCGTGCTGTGTGCGGGGGGGTTATTTATCTGGGAGGTCTCCGTAAATCCAGAAAGGTTGAGCATAGATGGCGAAGAAGTAGCAGCCTCAAACAATCCAGCTTCGCTCCCCGGGTTGTCTGCTGAAGATAGCGCCATTGCGGCTGAAATCGACAGCTTACCGGTGCTAGTCAATCAGTTCAATAGCTCTAATTCTGAGTTCGGTTTGTTAAATTCATCAGCAGTCAAAAGCAAAGGTTTATTCGACGAAATTCGCGATAGGGGCTTAGAAATTCCTCAGCGATATTCAGCCTCCAAGCAAGCGGCAAGCAGCAGATTTTTGCCCTTGCCAAATTTAGCAGATCCTGCTGTCCGAGCTGCAAGCAATACCCCGCAAAATTCCAGCTTGCCAAGTTCAAACGCGACATCAACTTTGAGTTTATCTGGCAGTGGATATCCCACTTCGGGGATACAAACGATCGAGCCTGAGTCTGGCGGTACAGCGACAGCAACTTTACCGCAGGCGTCGAGTGGTGCTAATTCAGACAAACAAAATGAAAATCCTCTGCCTTTGAGTCCGCTGCAAGCAGCTATGAAAAAATACGTCGTTGCTAACACTTCGGCAACGACGGCTGCGGCTCAGAAAACTGCAGACTCGGCTAAATTGCTCGATCGACCGGCTTCCGATCCGGCGGGAGCAAATTCGGAAAATTTGCTTCCAACGGCCGCTACAGCTCAAACAGGAGCAAATCCTGTGAATGTTCCCGCAGCACTTCCCCCGCTTCCGGCTCCGACAAATACTGCAAGCAACGAATCTCAACAATTCTTAAGCCCGGCAGCTACAGTCCCTGAATCATTTTCCGGGTTAAATTCCAGAGTACCCAGCCTCCCCGAAATTACTGCCAGCCCTACGACTGTGGCTTTGCCAAAAAATCCTTACCAAACTAATTTATCTGGCTCAGGCTTTGCACCAGAAGTTCAACCTGCTGCACTTCCAGTAGCCACACCTTCGCCAATACCTCTACTTCCTAATGTCGGACAGTCCCGGGCGACAAGTGCGATCGGAGGAAGCAAGATAATTAGCCCTCAATTCTCTCCCAATTCAGCGAATTCTCAATTTCAACCAGCTCAACCAACTCAGCTTAACTTGCCGGGGCAGCCTAACTTTGGAGTTGTTCCTCAAAACACCGATCGGGACGTGCAGCCAATTCAACCGCAGCCTTTTGCTACACCCCGCTCGCTGACTCCGGGACGCTACATTGGCGGCGGCGAAATCAATACTTTTGCTAATCCGTGAACAGCATCTAGTATCGTCTCTGCTGGTAGTGAACTTACTTAATTTCCTCCTTTTTCCCCTCGATCTTATTCAAATGTCGGGGGTTTTTACACCAGATTGCAGGTCAATAGAGTCACTTAAGATAAGTATATCAATAGCACTAATTAAACCATTACCGATCGATCTTCGAGAAAAAGTGGTCAAAGCTTATCAACTGGGTAACACATCAATTAGAAAACTAGAAGAATATAGAGCCAGAACATCTGGTTTTTCTCTCCGGAGATGGGGTATTACTCGGTTTGACGAGGAATTATGCTCGCTCGCCTCACGGGACGAGAGTATCTGATTTAAAACCATTTTATCGGGGGGCAAAAATCACAGCAATTGGAGCTATTAGGATTAAAAAAGTGGTGGCATTAATGACGATGAATGACTCAATGGATGGCAAGGCATTTGAAGTGTTTACCCTTAAAGTTTTTAGTTCCGGAACTCGCTCGTAGGAGCAGTAGTAGTAATGGATAATTTACCAGCAAAAGTTGGTCAACATTTGTTGCATCTGTGGAAAAAACTCTCCGAGAATTTGGGAAAAATCATGTAATTATTTTTGGATGATTACTGATAATTATGGTCCTCAATAAATTTCGTTTTTGCGATCGCACCCTCAGCGCGATCGCTCAAAATTAAAAATGTAAAATTAAAATTGTACCGATCGATAACAGAGTGCAATGGTAAGCAAAGCCGATGCCGCCAGCGCCGCAGCCGTCCGAACATGATTCCAGAACGTCCAGTCGGTAAGGTATCTAGCCCATAGGCTCGCACCGTCAGTGCTGCTTGGCTCGACAGTCGCCAGCGCATCATTTAGCGGCACATTGAACGCGATCGTCACTCCTACAGTACCAACGAGATACAGCAGGCTGCCAACGAGCAAATAGGCGGCACCGGGTTGATGCCACTTTAACAGCGAGGAGATAGCCAGAAAGATGCAAGCAGCAGCCGTTCCGAATAGCGCCGTCATAAATAACGGATTAATCGCCGCGATATTGATGGCTTGCATGGCGGCAATACCCTGTGCTGGTTGGAGTCGGGAAAGGGCATTCATCACAAAGGTTGAGAAGGCGAAGAAGACTCCAGCCATCAGCCCGCAACCTAGTGCCGAGAAAAGTTTCAATGTGAAAAGCGAGTAGTCAACCATTGCCATAAAACCTCCTACGAATTACTGTCTAATGCCTTGTTAGCGCATTGTGTTATTGCATTTTTAACCTTGATATTGAGCCGAGAAACTTGACGTAAAGTGGACAGGGTGGAAAGCAAACCGCAAATAAAAGTTAAGTTCTCAACCACTACCATGCTCTTATTAAGAGCTAAAAGCAATCTAGCAGAGAGTTAAGGACTAAATCACTTACAACTTAAAAAATGTGGCTGATTTTGATTGTCAGTGCTATACTACTTCGCAGTAGCTAAAAGCTTAGGGATTCCAGCATTTCCTGCTTGACCAAAAGCAAGCGTTACTATTCAAACTTAGCACTCACAGACAACGTAACCTCCGGGGTATTTCCCGGGTTCGGTGATGCTGTCGCCCACTGTCACAATTTTGCGCTGGCCGGCGAGCAGGTTCTGGATTTCTGGCGGTGGCGTTGCTTCGGATACGAATTCTTTAAACACGGGAATTAAGGAATGAGGAATGTTGAAGGCGATAACAGCAGCAATTACGGCGAGGGCAAGTCTGATTAAAACTTGCCTCAGCCGGGATTTGGGACGGGGCGATCGCACATTTGCAGATATTATGCACTTTTTTACTAAAAATCTAACTATCTATGTCGGCAATAATCATATCCATTTTTGGGGTTTTTGTCACTTTTTTCAATAAGTCAGTCCTGGAGAAACAAAAAGTAGGTTTTTACGCAAAATCAGAGGTGATGAGCGTTAACGCCGAAACCTGGCTGTTGACAATCAAGCATCCAGGATACAAGCCCCCGGATTCATCCGTCCAGAAATAAAAAACCTGTATCCGATAA
>NZ_JAUBRJ010000005.1:112400-188353 GCF_036701805.1 Microcoleus sp. N3A4 | reverse complement strand
TAACAACTAACAACTAACAACTAACAACTAACAACTGACAACTAACAACTGACAACTAACAACTAACAACTAACAACTGACAACTAACAACTGACAACTAACAACTAACAACTAACAACTAACAACTAACAACTGACAACTAACAACTGACAACTAACAACTAACAACTGACTACCTTCGAGGAAGTACCGAAGCCAAGTGCGATCGCACTTTAACGTAACACCGCGCAATCAGCAGCGAAGAATGACACTGCACCGCCAATTCATCAGTATACTGTCCCAAAGTTTGGCGCTCAATTCCCCACTCCCGACTCGTACCCGCAATAGTCAAATCAGCATTAGCAGAAGCAGCAATCACCGCTTGAATTGGCTCGGCAGCCTCCACAATCGGAGTTTCAATGCGCGATCGCACATCAACCGGCAACTGTTCCATCACTCGCTGAAACTCGTAACTCAACTCGTTTCCAGCTTCCCCGTTTACCCCCACCCGCAGCACCGTCAAACGGCGTTCCTCGCTATTAACTAACAGTCTCAGCGCCAATTCTAAGCCCAAATCATCGTGAATGTTTGCCGCATAAGGCACTAACAAATTATTCAACGTTTCCCGGCCTCTGTCAACAAAAATTGCTACATCCACCTTAGCGTTGCTGAGAATTTGACCGACACGTCCTCCCAAACGGTTGCTGCTAAAAGTAGGCCTGTGCCATCCTACTAAAATCAAATCCGCGCGATCGAGTTCCGCAATTTGTGCCGTTTCCCGCGCCACATCCTTAGTAACCCGAATGATTGGATGCACGAATTTTCTCGCCTCCGGCAGTTCCAAACTATCAATTAATTCTGATAATTTCGAGCGGCGCTCTTGAATAATGCGATCGGCTTCCGCAGGCGTACTTTCAAAAGCATAATCCTCATTGAATTCTATCAAACTTAGAGGATGAACCGCCGAATGTGAATCGTTACCGCCCGTGCCAGCAGCCGGCAGCGCCAGCCCTACCGCTAGCTGCAGTAAACCCTTCTGCGTGCTGGGATTAGCAACCGGTACTAAAATTCGATAAGTTGGCAGCAACTTTTTAGCAGTTTCTTCATTGCTAGCAGCAATTGGTAAATCTTCTAATTCTGAATCCTCAGAGTTAACTTCGGAAACATCTAACCGAATTAACCGTTTGGGATAAGTCCACTCCAACAGCGGCGAAGTCATAAAAGTTGTTACTAAAGCCATGATGACTAACATCGTAAATAGCACCGGGGAAATTACGCCCAGAGAAAGACCGATATTCAGCACAATTAGTTCGGTCAAACCGCGAGTGTTCATCATCCAACCCAGCGCTGAAGCTTCGCGGTTGCTAATGCCGCAGACTCTAGCAGCCGCGTAAGTTCCGACGTATTTTCCAATAATTGCTACTCCCAAAACTGCGGCGCACAGCAGCCACAATTCAGGACTGTTTAGCAAGCCGATTTGAGTCCGCAAACCGCTGTAAGCAAAAAAGATTGGCAGCAGAAATATCAAAACAAAATCTTCGGTTTTCTCAGCTAATTCTCTGGTGAGTCCGGCATTTTTGGGCATAGCCACACCGAGCAAAAATGCACCGAAGATTAAGTGAATTCCAATCAATTCAGTAATTAGGGCAGATGCTACAACAGCCATGTAAATTCCTGCAAGCACTAACTGAGTTAACCTGCCGGTGCGGTTGTATTGCTTGGAAAGCCGCTGCAAGAACCAGCGGACTACAGTCAGCATGAAAGCGATGTAAATTAAAGATTCAATAATTGTCGGCAAAGCGCCTAACATCGAGTTAGTGCGAGTAACTGCGATCGCCACCGCCAACAAACACCACGCCGTTACGTCATCTACCGCAGCGCAAGTCAGGGCCAGCGTCCCCAATTTTGTATTCTGCAAGTTGTGTTCTGTAATAATTCTTGCCAGCACTGGAAATGCCGTAATTGACATCGCAGCGCCTAAAAACAAAGCAAAGGCGGTAAAGGAAACGCTATTATTTGAAACGATGGGATACAGCAGCAGTGCGAGCAAGCTTCCCAGAGAAAACGGCACTAGAATGCTGACGTGGGAAGTTAAAATCGCTATATCTAAATTGCTTTTGAGATACTTGGGATTCAGTTCCAAACCAATCAAGAACATGAAAAATATTAGCCCCACCTCAGATAGCACGTTGAGGAAGGGAACGGCTTCGGCTGGAAAAAGTGCTGTTGCTAAATCTGGTGCAACTAAGCCAAACAGAGAAGGCCCAAGCATAATTCCTGCTACAATTTCTCCAATGACTTGAGGTTGTTTGATCGCTCGAAATCCTAAACCTACAAGTCTCGAAAGTGCGATGACAATTAGAACTTCAAGCAGAACGAGAATGGGTATGGGCATGGCGTTTTTAGCTTTGGGATTTTTGCGGATCGAGAGGGCAGGGTACTAAAGCTGATTGAATTGCCGATCGAAAAAAATGGATACCAGCTCGATCGAAGGTAGAAGGCACAAGAGGCGCACCAACAACGCCATTCTCTCACAAGCGAACAAAGGCTTTGGCAACCTCCCACCTGGATTTTTTGTTTTTAAGAAGCGCTTGGGAGTAACTCTAACCGCAGCCTGCACACCCCGCACCCAACCTGCAGACTAAATCTCACCTCCGGGTGCCAACCCAACCCTAGGGATATCAGATTTTCAGAAAAAGTAGCGCGCGCTGTGATAAACTAGAAAAGTTGTTTAAATTCGCACATCCGGGTTTTCGGGTGTTTCGAGGGCGCAAGCCTTCAGAAATACAACCGGGTGGAGGATTAACCCGAATACAGGAGTTAAAAATACAATGCCAGTAGTCAGTTTGGCTCAAATGTTAGAGTCAGGGGTTCACTTCGGACACCAAACCCGCCGGTGGAACCCGAAAATGGCTCCATACATTTTTACAGAGCGCAACGGGGTTCACATCATCGACCTCGTGCAAACCGCTCAGCTTATGGAAGACGCCTACGAGTACATGAGAGTTGCCTCAGAAAAAGGCAAAAAGTTTTTGTTCGTGGGTACGAAGCGCCAAGCTGCCGGGATTGTAGCTCAAGAAGCTCAACGCTGCGGTGCTTATTACGTCAACCAGCGCTGGCTGGGGGGAATGCTCACCAACTGGACGACGATTAAGTCCCGCGTGGAGCGCCTCAAGGATTTGGAGCGCCGCGAGGAAATCGGCGCCCTCGATTTGCTGCCGAAAAAAGAAGCTTCTGTGCTGCGCCGAGAAATGGCAAAACTCCAGAAATATCTGGGCGGGATTAAATCTATGCGGAAGATTCCCGACGGAGTGGTGCTGGTAGACCAACGCCGCGAGTATAATGCTGTGTTGGAATGCCAAAAGTTGGGAATTCCGATCGTCTCTCTGTTGGACACCAACTGCGACCCGGATTTGGTTGACATTGCGATTCCGGCCAACGACGATGCTATTCGATCGATCAAGCTGATTGTCGGCAAGTTAGCTGATGCCATCTACGAAGGTCGTCACGGTCAGCAGGGCGGCGACTCAGATGAAGACTACGACTACGAGGGTGGTTACGAAGGCGCTGAATATGATGTCGAAATCGAAGAATTGGATGACCCCGATTATGTAGATCCCGACGACGCCGCTGAGGCCGAGGGCGAAGAAACCGAGAGCTAGTATTGCCCTCGGAATCTGACACCAGGTAATTAAAAATTAAAGATTGAAAATTAAAAATAATTATTATTTTTAGTTGGACATTTTTAATTTTTAATTGTACGTGGCACGAGTCTAAGTCATTAGTAGAGTTCTGGCAAAAGCATTCATTGTGCCAGCGCCAGAATAAATTATGGCGCTACAGGTATAAAGTCCGCCCTAAGACTGACTGGGTATTTCTTCACTCTGGTCTAATCATTAAAATTAGTGACTGATGACTGATGACTGATGACTGATGACTGATGACTGATGACTAATGACTGATGACTGATGACTGATGACTGATGACTAATGACTGATGACTGATGACTGATGACTAATGACTAATAAATAATTTTGATTGGGAACTTAAAGAAGATGGCGGACATATCTGCAAAACTTGTTAAAGAACTGCGCGACAAAACCGGCGCTGGCATGATGGACTGCAAAAAAGCCCTCATTGCAAACGATGGCGATATCGAAACATCCATTGAGTGGCTGCGGAAAAAAGGTCTGGCTTCTGCCGGTACAAAAGGTGGACGAGTCGCCTCAGAAGGTATAGTAGGTAGCTACATTCACACCGGCGGCCGAGTCGGCGTGTTGGTGGAAGTTAACTGCGAAACAGATTTTGTCGCCCGCCGCGAAGATTTCCAAGCTTTGGTGCGGAATATTGCGATGCAAATTGCAGCTTGCCCGAATGTGGAATACGTGAAAGTTGAAGATATCCCCGCCGAAGTTGTCGAAAGAGAAAAGGCAATTGAAATGGGCAAAGATGACTTGGGCAACAAGCCTGACAACATCAAAGAAAAGATTGTTCTAGGGCGGATTGAGAAGCGCATGAAAGAGTTATCTTTGATGGATCAGCCTTTTATTAGAGATCAGAATATCTCGGTGGAAGAGTTGGTGAAACAAACGATCGCCCAAATCGGAGAAAATGTCCAAGTGCGCCGCTTCGTGCGTTTTGTCTTGGGCGAAGGCATTGAAAAGGTAGAAGCTAACTTTGCCGATGAAGTGGCAGCCCAAATGGGTGCTAAATAATCCCAAATTAAGATTGAGAATTAAAAATTAAAAATGTGAAAACTTGATTTTTTGCATTTTTAATTTTTAATTTTTACAGGACTCCCGGAGTGCGTACAAAACACCCGATTTATAACCATTGTTAAATGGAAACTCAGACAATTTGTGGCAGAAACCAGGTTTTTTTGCCCGCCTCCTATTTTAATTTTATACGAGAGATATGGTGCGAGCAAGAGAGCGAATAGAGCAAGATTTGGCAGGACTAGAAGAGGCTTTAGCAGCCTTGACTTTGGAGTTTCGCAGTACCTACGATGGTTATTTAACTGCGTTGGGACAAGCGGTGCGGCAGCAGTTAATTTTGGCTTGCTATCACCTTTGCACTCAAGCGGTGCCGGAGTCGTTTCTCAAGTTGTCCTTCGACGGGCGGCAAAAAATGCAGCAGTCTGTAAGGGCTTTGGCTGCCGCGTCAGACGAAAAATTGCGATCTCTAGTGACGACTGAATCCGACGAAGAGGAAGAGGAAGAGGCAGAAGAGGAAGAGGAAGAAGAGGAAGAGGAAGAGGAAGAAGAAGAAGAGGCAGAAGAGGCAGAAGAGGCAGAAGAAATAAAGGAAAAAAAAGAGAAAAAAAACGAAGTTTCCGCCATTAACTATCTATTTTCCTTGGCAAATTACCAATTGCCAATTGCCAATTCCCCCGAAAGTTTGGCGCGCTGGCAAAATAGTATTGAAAAGTCGATCGCCCATATTATCAAGCTGCTTTCTCGCGACACGAACCGCTTGCTGCAACAGTCGGCAATCTTGCCCCGTTTATTGCCAGAACCTGTTCTAGAAGCTGCTTCTCAAGCTGAATTGTCCGGCGACAGTGTTGCGGGCCCACCTAACTTATTAAACTTAATCATTGAAACCGATAGCTCATCAGCACCGCCAAACTTGGCAGAAACATCGGCTACGAGGGCCCTGCACATTACAGCGATTAAACTGCGGCTGTCGGAAATAGAGTTTGCCGATGCGGGAACTTCGGCTTGGCGGCAGCAAATTCGCAACCTGTCTGTAAAGTTGAACTCGCTCGGCCGCGATTACCAGAAAAAGCAGCGGGAACTAGCTGTGGTGGAGGCTGAGTCTGCTTGGCGATCGAGTTGGTTTGAAGATTAGTCAGTTGTCAGTTGTCAGTTGTCAGTTGTCAGTTGTCAGTTGACAGTTGTCAGTTGTCAGTTGTCAGTTGTCAGGGGAGCATCCCATTTTTGCTTTCAGACCGTGGACGGTTGTATCAGAATAATATATTTGGATGATATAGCGCGCGCCCGTCGTCTCGCTCGCGACCATGCCGCGAGCGTGACGCTCGCACTCCTAAAAAACGCTTTTTACCAAATTGGGATGCTCCCGTTGTCAGTTGTCAGTTGTCTGGAATTCTTGAGCTATGATTAATAACTAATGACTAATGACTAATGACTGATGACTAATGACTGATGACTAATGACTAATGACTAATTACTAATGACTGATGACTAATAATCAACCAGAATGGCAGCGATTGCAAAAAGCTCTTTCAGTAGAAGCCGATCGCGGATTTAACGACATCCAAGGCAGTCAATACCGCTTCAGCGAGTTTCTGGGCCTGAGTTTGAGACAGTTAGCAGTTGCTGTGGCTGCTTCTTCGCGCGACCGCGCCCGAGCTATACAATTAGCTGCTGAATTTGACATCTACCCTCAGAAGGATCTCGAAGCGCGCCAGCATTCGATCGCCATTACGGTCAGTTTTCTCAGGCAAATGGAGCAAGTTTGGGAACAAGAAACTCGCCACCAGCAAGAACAAGCAGAACAAGTCAGACCCGCAAACCCGGACGTACCAACCGCCCCAGCAGTTTCAGTTCCCCGAACTGCACCCCTGAGTTCAGCACCCGCCCCACCCAGCCTGACTCTCGACCAACAGTTAACCCGCGTCACCGGCATCGGCCCCGCCAACGGCAACCGCTTGGCAAAACTGGGTTTATACACTGTATACGACTTGCTTTACTACTATCCCCGCAACCACATCGACTATGCAAAGCAAGTACAAATTCGCGAGCTAGTAGCCGGGGAAACTGTCACTTTGATCGCAGAAGTAAAGCGCTGCAATTGCTTTTCTAGTCCTAAGAATAAGAAGTTAACCATATTAGAAGTAATTTTAAAAGACCGCACCGGAGAAATAAAAATAAGTCGTTTTTTTGCAGGCCCTCGCTACAGTAATCGCGGCTGGCAAGAATTCAAAAAGCGCGAGTATTGTACCGGTGCAGTGCTTGCAGCTTCGGGGTTGGTGAAGCAGGGTAAATATGGAATTACTTTAGAAAATCCTGAGTTAGAAGTATTAGACGACTCCGGCGGTGCGATCGAATCAATGAAAGTCGGCCGCCTGATACCGGTTTATCCGCTGACGGAAGGGGTGGATGCGGGTTCGGTGAGGCGATCGATCTTGGCTGCAATGCCGGCGGCGAAAATGTTGCCGGAATCGCTACCGGAGGATTTGCGCGAGCGTTACGGTTTAATGGGTTTAGCCGATGCCGTGACTAATATTCACTTTCCGCTCGATCGAGATTGTTTGGCCGCCGCCCGCCGCCGCTTAGTTTTTGACGAATTTTTCTACCTGCAATTAGGCCTTTTAAAGCGCCGCCAAACCCAAAGAAAAGCTCAAGCTAGTGCAGTCATCCTTCCTAGCGGCAAATTGATCGAACATTTTTATGAAATCTTGCCTTTTGCGCTGACTAATGCTCAGGAAAGAGTCATCAATGACATCCTCAACGATTTAGCTTCGCCGCAACCGATGAACAGATTAGTGCAAGGCGATGTCGGCGCTGGCAAAACTGTAGTCGCCGTAGTCGCAATGCTAGCAGCAATTCAATCCGGCTATCAAGCCGCTTTAATGGCGCCGACAGAAGTTTTAGCAGAACAGCACTATCGCAAATTGGTAGGTTGGTTTAACTTGATGCACTTGTCTGTTGAACTGTTAACTGGTTCGACAAAAGTAGCAAAGCGCCGAGAAATTCACAGCCAGTTAGAAACCGGAGAATTGCCGGTTTTAGTTGGAACTCACGCGCTGATTCAAGATACAGTTAATTTCCGAAAATTGGGTTTGGCAGTAATTGATGAACAGCACAGATTCGGCGTGCAGCAGCGGGCTAAATTGCAGCAAAAAGGCGAAGCTCCTCACGTTTTGACCATGACGGCAACTCCCATTCCCCGGACGCTAGCGCTGACGCTGCACGGGGATTTAGACGTGAGTCAAATTGATGAACTTCCCCCCGGCAGGCAGGCGATTCAAACAACTGTACTGTCTGCCAAAGAACGCATCCAAGCTTACGATTTGATTCGCCGGGAAGTGGCGAGCGGGCGTCAAGTTTATGTGGTGCTGCCGCTGGTGGAGGAGTCGGAAAAGTTGGATGTGCGATCGGCAATTGAGGAACAAGAGAAACTTGAAAAAAGTGTATTTCCTGAGTTTAAGGTGGGTTTGCTCCACGGCAGAATGAGCAGTGCTGACAAAGATGAGGCAATTACTAAGTTTCGGGACAAAGAAACTGATATTTTAGTATCTACAACTGTGGTTGAAGTGGGAGTAGACGTGCCGAATGCAACCGTAATGCTGATTGAAAATTCCGAGCGTTTTGGACTGTCGCAATTGCACCAGTTGCGGGGTCGAGTCGGTCGGGGCCGCGATCGTTCTTATTGTTTGTTAATGCCCGGTTCCAAAACTGCGGAAGCTATGCAGAGAATGAAGGTTTTAGAACAATCTCAAGATGGCTTTTTTATTGCGGAAATGGACATGAGGTTGCGCGGGCCCGGTCAGGTTTTGGGAACTCGTCAGTCGGGTTTGCCGGATTTTGCTTTGGCGAGTTTGGTGGAGGATCAGGAGGTTTTGGAGTTGGCGAGGGCCGCTGCTCAAATGGTAATTGAGAATGATGAAACTTTGAATCAGTGGCCGGTGGTGCGTGATGAATTGCAGCGGAGATATCAGCGGATGATGAGCGGGTCGATTTTGACTTAGATAGTTTGGGACGCAGCAACGGGGTTTTTAATAATATTTTGTAGAGTGGGTTTAAGCGAATATCTATCAAAGCCGGCAGTTTATTGCTGCACTCGCGCACCCTGTCCCCGCAGGCTGATTTATTTGCACCTACCTATTTAATGTCAGATTTAATGTCAGAAACCGGGTTTCTTGCCACAAAGTCATATCGTTTCCGGTTGCATTGGAATTATATATTTCTCTCGACGAGAGTGCGAGCGTCCTCGCTCGCTACCTAAATAGCGAGCGAGGACGCTCGCACTCTTATAATTCCGATGCTACCGGATTTAATATCACGTAAAATCTTAGGTTTTTTGTCAGGAAAACCCGCTTTATACCGTTTTGCTGACAATGGTGCAAAATATCAGGTTGAGCGAAGCGTCAAAAACACGAATTTGTTGGTACGAGTGCCTCAACCCAACCTACTTTCTGAAAAAAATTTGCCCTTGATTTAGGGTATTTTTATGAGTTGTAAGGATTCCCGTACTGATCGAACCAAGAATCCTTCGCAGGAATGACGGGGAAGTGTCAAAATTAAGGTAGTGCTGCCAGAAACAGGGAAAACGAAATCCAGCCTGTACTGGCCCAATAGGCAACATTAATTCCTCGCTTGTCACGCTTGCAGGTGGTCGCCGACGGTTCGTCGCATTAAATCTCAACAGTAATTATGAAAGATCTCACTCGTTATCGAAATATCGGCATCTTCGCCCACGTAGATGCTGGCAAGACCACCACAACTGAAAGAATCCTGAAACTGACGGGTAAAATCCACAAAATCGGTGAAGTACACGAAGGCGCGGCGACGACTGACTTCATGGAACAGGAGCAAGAGCGCGGGATTACGATTCAGTCCGCTGCTACCACCTGCTTCTGGAACGATCATCAGCTCAACATCATCGATACTCCGGGACACGTGGATTTTACGATCGAGGTGTACCGTTCTTTGAAGGTGCTCGATGGTGGGATTGGTGTGTTCTGCGGTTCGGGTGGAGTTGAACCGCAATCTGAAACCAACTGGCGCTACGCTAACGATTCCAAAGTGGCTCGCGTCATCTACATCAATAAGCTCGATCGCACCGGTGCAGATTTTTACCGAGTTGTCAAGCAAGTTGATAAAATCCTCGCAGCTAAACCGATGGTGATGGTATTGCCGATCGGCATAGAAGAAAAGTTTTGCGGCGTAGTCGATTTGCTGACCCGCAAAGCCTGGATCTGGGATGAGTCCGGCGATCCGATGAACTATGCAATTCAAGATGTCCCGGCCGATATGGTCGATGATGTCGAAACTTGGCGCGAACAGTTGATCGAACTGGCCGTCGAGCAAGACGACGCTCTGATGGAACAGTATCTCGAAGGCAACGAGCCGAGTATCGACGACCTCAAGCGCTGCATTCGCAAAGGTACTCGCGATCGGGCATTTTTCCCCACATACTGCGGCTCATCATTTAAGAACAAAGGCGTGCAGTTGGTTCTCGATGCCGTGGTTGACTACCTGCCGAACCCGATGGAAGTCGCACCGCAGCCAGAAGTCGATCTCGATGGCGAGGAAACCGGCGAGTTTGCGATCGTCGATCCCAATAGGCCATTGCGGGCACTCGCATTTAAGATCATGGACGATCGCTACGGTGCTCTAACCTTCACGCGCCTGTACTCCGGTAAGCTGTCTAAAGGCGACACCGTACTCAACACAGCCACAGGCAAAACCGAGCGCGTCAGCCGTTTGGTGGAGATGCACGCCAACTCTCGCGAAGAAATTGAATCGGCCCAAGCAGGGGACATTGTGGCGATCGTCGGCATGAAAAACGTCCGCACCGGACACACCATCTGCGATCCCAAACATCCCGCCACCCTAGAGCCGATGGTATTCCCCGATCCCGTTATTTCGATTTCGGTCAAACCGAAACAAAAAGGCGGCGAAGAAAAAATGGGAGCAGCCCTCACCAAGATGGTGCAAGAAGACCCATCCTTCCACATGGTGACGGATCAAGAAAGCGGCGAAATGATTCTCAAGGGGATGGGCGAGTTACACCTCGACATCAAAGTAGACATTCTCAAGCGCACCCACGGCATCGAAGTAGAAGTCGGCGAACCGCAGGTAGCCTACCGCGAGTCGATTACCAAGCGCCTCGAAGACGAATACACCCACAAAAAGCAATCAGGTGGTTCCGGTCAATTTGCCAAAATCGGCTACGTGATCGAGCCTGGTGAGGTGGGAAGCGGCTTCCAGTTTGAGTCAAAAGTGACCGGTGGTAGCGTGCCGAGAGAATATTGGCCAGCAGTCGAAAAAGGCTTTGAAAGCTGCATCGACAAAGGCGTCTTGGCCGGATTCCCCTGCCTGGACTTGAAATTCACGCTTCTAGAAGGCGGTTTCCACCCCGTTGACTCGTCAGCGATGGCCTTTGAAATTGCTGCTAAGGCGGCATATCGCCAGTCTCTGCCTAAAGCTGGGCCTCAGTTGCTCGAACCGATTATGAATGTCGATGTATTCACTCCAGATGATTACATGGGCGACGTGATCGGCGACCTCAACCGCCGCCGGGGGATGATGAAATCTCAGGAGACAAGCCAGACAGGAGCACGGATCAAGGCAGATGTGCCGTTGAGCGAAATGTTTGGTTACATTAGCGATTTGCGTACTATGACCTCTGGCCGCGGACAGTTCTCAATGTCCTTCTCCCACTATGCTCCTTGTCCGAGCAACATCGCTGAAGAAGTGATCAAGGAAGCGAAAGAGCGTCAAGCCGCGAAGTAGTAGTGCTTTTGACTCCCGGTAGGTGCTATCTGGAGTCAAACAGAACAATTCAATCCCCGACAAATTCTACGAAGTCGGGGATTTAATCTAGATAATAAGTACAGTGAGGTTCGACAAAAAAATATGATTGAGTCGATCGCAACACTTTCACTAACAGACTTCCTCGCTCAACCGGATATTGAATCCTCGCCTGCATGGGAATTTATTCTGGGACGAGCAGTTCAAAAAACTATGCCAACCCTTTTTCATTCGCGACTGCAACACAACTTGGTTAACTATATCAACGATCGGACTGATCGATTTGAAGCGATACCAGAGTTGCGTTGCTTGGTACTTTCCTACTCGCCAGTACCAGATATAGCGATTGTAGCAGGCGATCGGCTTACCGATGAAGACGGACCACTTAACGGCGCACCGGATTGGTTAATTGAAATTCTATCGCCGGATCAAAGCACTTTAAAATTGCAGAATAAGATCCTCCACTGCCTCATTAACGGCACGCAATTAGCATGGCTAATCGATATCTCTCACCAACAAGTTTGGGTATGGCAGGGTGAGGAGCTACCTATAATCTGTTCGGGTGCAGATATTTTACCAGTTTTAGGTATTCTCCCGGAACTTACGGTTGATGCTGTGATGGCTATGATTCGCCGACAGTAGGCATTTTATTAGAAAACTGGGTTTAAAACCCCGTTGATAGTAATTAGGGTTTGCTGAATATACCGCATATTGCGTGGTCTGGGTTTGCGATCGGCTTATTCAGCAAGCCCCACATATTAGATAGTAGAACCACGAGCAGACTTCAACAACATCTTGATTTGTTCAAGACTTAATGGTGGTGAACTACGATGAATCATAGCGTGACAATTTGGGCAAACAGGACGCAAATCTTTTATAGGATCAATTTCATACTCTTCTGCAATTTCTGAAAGGGGTCTTAGATGATGAACATGAATGAAACCTTTTCCCGTTGCCCAAAAGCTCTGCCAAAATCGAAATCACAAATAAAGCAACTTGAACCGTAATAATCAATACATTTTTGTCGAGCTTTAGGCTCTCGTTCATAGGCGTTGACTGAAACTTGCCGTACTGCCCCCTCACGAAATGTTTGTACTGAATCTACTTCATCAGGAAAGAATCTAGTAGTAGTTACAGATTCCTGAACCTGAAGCGGATTTTGCCAATCCAACAAACATTTTAGGTATTTTTCAAAAAGCGGATTTTGCCAATCCCTCAAACATTTTAGATATTCTTCAAAACGGTCTTCCTCACCAAGATACACATTTATTGCAGCACGAAAGATAGCAAAGAGTTCGACAAAGTTATCAATCACTGGCTGAGCTGCATCTAGGTCTTTAATAGGAAGAACTAGGGATGGACTCTGAATATAAGTACCTTTCCCATCTCGTTCAGGAACTAATTGCAGCTTGTTAATGAACTCATCATACTCTAAATTTTCATCTTCTTTCGGTGCAATAGTTTCAGAGTAAACTTCATATTCACCCTGCTCCCAAATCTGAGTAACATCTTTCAAATGCTTCTTCAGGACTTGAACAATCGGATTCCCTTCTAGTCCTCTTAATCCAAAAAAGTTCACAAATAAACTATCAGAAGTACACTCGAATCTCAGTTGGAAATACCAAGTTCCTTTTATAGTCAAGCCAGCGCTTGCTATTTTGAATGGCTTGGTTTTCTTGGCTCCAGAGCGATGAGCTGGTGTAGTCGTTATTCGACAATCTGAGAGTACATCTGTGCCATAAACTTGGTGAATTTGGTCACAAGCTTGTTTAATGATTATTTTAAGCTTAGGGACAAGTAATTTTTTTAGCTTATCAGCACGCTCTCGATCGTCCTCGACTGAGAAGAGATATTGTTCAGCAGACCCTATGAGTGGCAAGTCAACGATTTGTGACAATTCGGTTTCCTCAACTGAATTCATATTTGCTCTCCGACATTACAAGTCCGACGGAAACTAATCGATACTTTAGCTTTTTTTCGATATATCCTGAAATAGGTCAAGCTTCCCCGACTCCTAAAACTTGTGCTACGGTGAGTTTCAGCCTTGTAGGGTGCGTCAGTTAGAATAGTTACGGGACAAGGGAAACGCTTATGGACTGACGCACCCTACTATCGTCTTTTAAATGCCGAACAGCTTATGACTCAAATAAATCCCGATCGCACTGCTGGTACAATTGCGCTCGACGTTTGCGCTCAATCAAACGGGCAGTATCTTTGTCAGATATCGTCATCTTTGAGCGATCGCCCCAATGATACCATGAATTTTTACGGACAAACGAAAGAACACGCGATCGCGATCGCCCTGGAACATTTAGCCTCTCGCTACCGCCAGCAAGCGGAAGAATCTCAAAATATAGATTGGGACGCGGTGGAAATTTCTGATTCTGGAGAGCCAATTGAAAAGCGTTATCACGTAATTTTGCACTACGAACGAATTGCTAAAGATGAATCTAAGTTTGAGGCAATGCACAATACAATGATGGGAAATACAGTAGTTGAAAATGCCAAAATTTCAATAATTGAGATCGATCCCGATATCGAAATCGAGGCCAGAGGGCTATCAAAATATTGAACCCTCGGGACTTAGGTGCAGATGGGCATCTTACCACCCTACGCATCAGCGATTGAAACGTGAGTTTGAGGCGGCGATCGACTAGAAGCGCTCGCATAATTTCAAATCCCCAAAATTTCTTTTCTATTACTCCCCCGCAAAATCTGCCCTAAACTTCTCCACAACTCGATTTAACTCCACCGAATGAGAGGCTTTAAATAAAATACGATCGCCCGGTGTGACAAACTCCATTAAATGCCTTGCTAAATCTTCGCGGGAATTCTCCCTCGCAATATCTTCTACCTCCACAAAAGGCAAACCCGCCGCACCCGCACCCATCGCCGCCGCTTCCTCAAAATCAGCAAAAACAAACAAAGCATCCAGATTCAACTCTCGCGCCGCCCTTCCCACTTGTCGGTGAAATTCGATCGCCCTGTCGCCCAATTCCTTCATCGTTCCCAACACCGCAATTCGGCGCTTTCCCGGAGTATCTGCTAACAGTCTCAGGGCCGCCAACATCGACTCCAAACCAGCATTGTAAGTCTCATCCAGAATCACAATATCCTGTGGCAAATCGTAGCGGCGCGCCCGTCCATCTGGTAACTGCACAGACAAACCTTGCTTTAAAACTTCCCAATCAATACCTAAAACTTTTCCTACCGCCAAAGCCGCCAAATAATTTACAGCATTGTGCCGTCCCTGCAGCGGCAGCGGCAATTCCACACCTTCTACAGATATTGTATCGTAATTGAGCAATTCTCCGCACAAATCTCCGCCTTCTAAACCGTAAGTTAAAGTTTTTCCCTGCCAAACTTTTGCCGCAGTTGCGATTAATCTGTCACAATCGTGATTGAGAATAGCAATGCTATCAGCAGGCATTTCGGCTAACAGTTCGCACTTAGCTTGGGCGATCGCCTCTTCCGAACCCAATCGCCCTATATGCGCCGTTCCTACGTTAGTAATTACCGCAACAGTAGGACGCGCAATTTGTGACAGCAGCGCAATTTCGCCACTCCCGCGCATCCCCATTTCAATTACAGCATAATTGTGTGAGGGTGAAAGCTCTAACAGAGTTTTTGGTACTCCAATTTCATTGTTGTAGTTATATTGAGTTTTAAGAACATTTCCCCTCGTTGACAAAACCGCCGCAATTAATTCTTTAACAGTAGTTTTACCGACAGAACCAGTAACAGCAACTATAGGTATACTGAACTGGTCGCGCCACCAGGCTGCGATCGACTGATAAGCTTTTAAAGTATCGTCAACGCGCAACAGCGGAAAATTAGGCAATTCCTCTTGCCATTCTCGATCGACAATCGCCGCAATCGCACCCAAATCTCGGGCTTTTGCCACAAATTGATGGCCGTCAAAATTGTCTCCCCGCAGGGCCAAAAACACTTCGCCCCCCTCAAGAGTGCGCGTATCTGTGGCAATCCCTGTCCCTAAAACTGTCAAAACGCCCTCAGACACAGCAGGTAAAGGTACAGTTAAAATTTCAGCAATTTGGGCGATACTTACGCGACAAACCATAACCAGCACTCACATTTTAAATAATTATTTTCACAGCTAATTCTACCTCGCCCGACCTCAAATTTAAGTGATTGAGGGCTGCCAACTAGGATTGACCTTGACAATCCTAATACTAAATCGTCAGCCAACTAAGAAATCCTCCCGTACTCATTCACAATCTTTACCAAGACTTTACAAAGTTTAGGGTGATTTTAGGCCTTGCTAATTGCCAACAATTCATGTCATGCTGGTGTTGGTAAATAGTTTAACTAAGCAAAAAATATCGATCGGCTTAAGCTGCTGACAGCTTCTACCCCTAAGCCTCGTCCGGCGAGAAGCTCAGTTGACTCAATTGTTGCGCTGCATCTGCCAATTCATTAAGCTAATAGCGCTGAAAGCTCCTGCCCCAGACTCGGAGGGTTAATCCACAGTGAACGACTACAACAGACAAAGCCACGAAGAAGAACAGCTACTTTACAACCACTGGCTAGAGTTGGTACAAGTAGAGCAGCCGACCGAACTCATCAGCCGCTTTCGCACTTTGTTTATCCAGGGCACCGGATATCCCGATCGCTCCGTCGCCGACGCACTCGAAAAAATAGCAGCATCAAAACACGCCGAACAAGAATTCAAGTACATCCTCAACCGCTGTTGCCACATCATGATCAACCGCTGGCAAACTTACCCCAGCAAGCAAGCAGCCATCCCTGAATTGATCGCTCTGTTTGAAGAAGCGCCCAAAATACTATTTGGATACAATCGATCGCGGGCGATCGGCTCTATCCCCAAATTAGTAAATCAATTTACCGAAAGCGAACAGTACCTCACCCTCCAACGCTTAGCCAAAGTCATCACTCACAGCAATGAAGACCCCAGCAACAGCAAAACCCCCGCCACCCTAGCCCTGGGAACCTTAATTCCTCGCTACCCTTACCTCTACAAACACTGCCTCCTCAGCGACGATAGCACCTACGAACAGCAGAAAATCATCAAAAAAATCCAAGCTCAAAAGCAGCAGCAATTTGAAGTCAACCTTTCGCAATACGTCGCTCACCAAGTGAGAAAAGCCCAAATAGCGCGCCGGGAAACCTCACTTTCCTTCGGCAGGAATATACAGCCTATAAAAAACCCGACGTTGTTGAGCGACCCCGAACTGTTCTTTGCCCTCAAGCAATTTGTCGGAAAAGTAGAAGGAGCCGATACCTACAGACAGCTAGCGGGCCGCTTCACGGCGAACGCCAGCACAACAGGGTCTTACGGCTCCTTTAAAGACGACTTGTACGAATACCTGATTTCTTCTATCACCGACGACCGCTACGGCAAACGTCAATTTAACGAAAAATTGTATAAGCAACTACAAAATACCCTTCCCCACAGCGACGATCGGAAGTTCAACGAATTTTTAATGCTCAGAACTTGCAGCCAGTTATTGAACTTTTTAGTAGTAGAGAGTCCTGTGCGGCCCAACCACTTTGTCTTCATCGACTTGATCTCAAACCTCGGGCCCACCCAAACCACAGGTTTGCTGCTAAAAATCGTGCTAATTTGCGGCAAAGTCAAGCCATACCTAGAAAAGCGGTTGGCAATTTTGTTCGGTCACTACGAATTCAGTACCCGAGAAGGCGTGGTGTGGTTAGTCAAAGCCCTGGAAAACCTGAATTTAGCTTTGAGTACCAATTTTGGCAATATAGACGTATCTTTCCTGCGGTGAGAGTCGGCGCCACAACTTTCTGTACTTCCACCTCGCCAAAACATCACAGGGAGAAATCGGGTTTCTGAATACCCTAAAAGTTTCACCTTTAATTAGAACAACCTAATTAACTGCTGAAACCTACTCTAAAGACGCTATTCTGTGTTAAAATACCAAGTGTGAATCAGATTCGGTTGCAGGCTTTGTTCATTGCTACAGAATTGTCTAAAAACTTGCCCTTCTGTATCGGCAGGGAACTCTCCGAAACTGAAATCTTCGCACTGTCTAAATTTTGGAGTTATTCCTCATGTCGATATACGTCGGTAACTTATCCTATCAAGTTACCCAAGAAGACATCACCACCGTCTTCGCCGAATACGGAACCGTTAAGCGAGTACATCTACCTACCGACAGAGAAACCAGTCGCCCCCGCGGCTTCGGTTTTGTAGAAATGTCAACAGATGCAGAAGAAGATGCAGCCATTAGTGCTCTCGACGGAGCAGAGTGGATGGGTCGCGACCTCAAAGTTAACAAAGCTAAGCCCCGCGAAGATGAAGGCCGGGGCGGCGGCAACCGGGGCGGCGGCGGCCCAGGAAAATTTGCTCGCGGCGGCGGAGGAGGAGGCGGCGGAGGACGTTATTAATTTCCTAGAATCAAGATTTGAGATTGGAGAGTGGAAGTTGGCGATCGAGCTCACGTAGCTCCGAACCACTTCCGGCCGTTCCGAAAAACCTATGCTCTTCCAGTTTCCATATCTACCGCAGTAAATATAGCAAAAAGCCAGGGGCCTAACCCTTGGCTTTTTTGTATGAGGGTAAATTAAAGGTTATTTTCAGTCAGAAACGCGCTGGGCGAATCCATTGCACTCCCCTCATGTTCTAATCGTCAGGTTCGATGGTGCTGCTCAATCCGTGATTGTTGAGCGTTTCAGAGTAAAACTCAGCGTGTTCGAGAGCGCAAACAATCACCAGTCCCATCCCGTTAGTGTGGGCTTCCATCATCACATTCACAGCCTGTGGCTGAGTCAGACTCGGTACCGTCGCCATCAAAGTCTGCACCACGTACTCCATAGGATTGAAATCATCATTGTGCAGCAGAACGCGGTAGCGCGGTGCAAGCTTGCGGACTGTGGAACGCTTTTGAATAGTTTCGACAGACACTAATCTATACCTCCTGGCTTGTAAAATGTTAAAATTTGTCAACAATCTTGAGCCGGATTCCTCCGCTGTGCAAGAGTATGTCACTTTCAGTTATTTTATTGAAATCTGAAAATTCAGACAAGGCAGCCCCTTGGTCGATCGCGATCTGTGAACCCAACACCAAACCCAGAGGTGGTGTCCTGGGACTGCAGCAACCACCTTCCTAGCGCCATAATATTAGAAAGGCGATCGGTTAAAACTGAGATGTTGCACCATTCTCAATTAGCCTTTTAGGAACAGGCTTTCCGGCCTGTGAAGCGAGAAAATCTACTCTTTGTGGAACGGGCAAGATGCCCGTTCTTGAGAATAGTCCAAGATGTGAGTTAAAAATAACAAACTACTACCTGTTGAGTCTCCAGAACTGAGGGAACTTTATATGAAACGCAAACCTAAATCCTACAACGACGACAGATTCAGCGGCGACCCATCCCGGGGAGATGAAGACTCCGGCTTATTTGGCGGACAGTCGCGGCGCCAACCTCAGTCAGGCAAACCCTCTTTCCTCAATTCCGCCACCCTTGGGATTTTAACAGCCGTCTTTATTCTGGGAATTGGGATTGGCATTGCCTTTAGCTCCACCGCTACAATTAGCCCAGAAAATGTAGCATCCCGCGAATTTATCGATCGCAGCGCCCCGAACCCAGAACTTTGCGTGCAGTTTGGAGCAAGCGCGATGGTTACAGATATGCGCGCTTACGTCACCCTCAACCCTTTCAACGTCTACATTTCACAGCCGACTATGCGCCCCGGCTGCGTGCTGCGAACCAATAACTGGGCAATTCTAGAGCAAAGAAAACTCGTCAGCCAAGACCAAGTGCGCGATTGCAAAAATCGGATGAATACATTTGGCTTCACCGGTGCCCTCGAAAGTGAACCCGACATCAACTGTATCTACCAAAACAACAGTGCCAAAAATTTGTTTATCAACCAGCCCGGTTCAGTGGCTCCATCCACAGATAATCAAAATTTCTAATTTTGATTAAGCTCTCCCGCAATCTAAATTATATTTTTGGGCGGGCGGGACATCCCACAATCAAATTCATTGTTTGTGGAACAGGTATCTTGCCTGTTCTTGAGGATGCTGGAAGATGGGTTAAACCTACTATTTGGGCAGGGGTTCACCAAAATTGATAATCCGCTGTTTTGATGCAGCAGGACGGGGTAGGGGAGTAAGAGGTATCCCCCGCCGTTCCTTGACTGCAACCCTAACTAAAGGCACTGTAATGGGTCGTATTTGGTCATTTTGGGTTGTCTGCTGGGAAGAATTGCGATTGTAATTTAGAGTGGCGATCGGGGCGGGTGAGACAGGCGATCGAGCTGCAACTGAGTTGGGAGTTCTCACCGGCCTGGACTGCGGTACTTGTGTTGCTGACGGGGTTTGGGTTTCGGTAGTGTTGGCGGTCGAACTTGGTTCGATCGACGGAATCAGCACCCAGCGATTTGCTGTCCCGATCTTTTGGAATAGAGTTCGATCGGCCCTCACAGCAAATCCGGGCGCCAAATCCACCACAATTCTGGCTTTCCCGCCTTCAATTTGACTGACTCCCACAGAACGCACCATGCCTTCTGGGTATAGCTGAGTTGCATCTATTCCGATCTCCGTATCGGGCAAATCCACTGCAATCTGACTGGGATTTAGCAGAGAATACTTGGGCGCCGTTCCCTCTGGGAGATTAATTACTAGCTCATTTGTCGCCGGATCGAATTGCCAACTTGGGACTGTGGAAGCGTTGGCTTGTTGTGCGATCGGCACTGTCGCAACTGCGGCGGCGACTGCTAGACTCAGACTCAGTGACTCGATCGCAAACAATCCGGGTGCTAGAGAATTAACAGTCAATTTTTGTAAGTCTTCCCCAAATCTGGTGAGTAATGTTTTGTATGGCATGGCTGCTGCGTGAAAGTTGTGAGTGATATGAAATAGATTGTGGATGGGAAAATTGTGCCTTCGGATGACGCTGAAAGTTTAGCATTATGGCGATATGAAAAATTTAACTAAATGGAAATTAGTGCGATCGCGCTTCGTTCTTAACAACAAGTGGTGTCAGGTCAGACAAGATGAAATAGAATTGCCAAGCGGACAAATTATCGACGACTTTTTTGTTCATGTCCGACCCAATATCGCCCTAGTATTTGCGACGACAAAGCAGCAAGAACTTGTATTTGTGCGCCAATACAGGCACGGAGCCGGCGAGATTTTGCTGGAACTGCCGGGCGGAAGTTTCAATCCTGCGGAAAAAAGCGGCAAATCTGCTGCTGCCAGAGAACTTGCCGAAGAAACTGGATATGTTGCTGAAGAAATCTGGGAACTAGCAACTTTATATGACAACCCCGTAAAAGACACCAATTGTATTTACCTATACTTTGCTAAAAATGTCAAACTTGCCAGCCAAATCCAATTGGATATTACAGAAGATATTGAAGTAGTTTTAGTCCCCATTTCCGAAGTTTTGTTGAAAATAGCAAACCGAGAAATTTGCGTAGCAGGAAGCATCGCAGCTATTTTTTTAGGATTAGAATTTTTGAACAAACAGCAGTAAGGTGCGGTGTGCGTGGAGGCCCTAAACGCTGTTTGTTCAACCCAGTCCTGTCTTAGCGAGAAAGAGTCACAAAATCCAGAGCAGTAATAGCATTGTTAGCCCCAAAAACATTAGCCAAAATCTCGCCAGTGGCAGCAACTTGCAAGACATAACCGTTCGCATCGCGCGAGTTAATTCGCAAGGCGTCGAAACTCAAGCCTCCGGCGAGAACAAACTTGTCGGTTCCTACTTCAAAATTGAGTACAGTATCGATACCGCTGTTGCTATTTAACACAAAGCGATCGCTCCCAATACCTCCAATTAAAGTATCGTCTCCCCCGTCGCCAAACAGCCAGTCATCCCCTGCACCTCCGTTGAGAATGTCGCTATCTTTCCCTCCGTAAATATTGTCATTACCATCACCTCCGTTGAGGGTATCTTGGCCTTCATTTCCGTATAAAAGGTCGTCACCGCTGCCACCGTTGATGCAGTCTTGCTGGCCGTTTGCACCCACCGGGCCTAGATAGTTTTCCCCCCGATCGCCAAAAATGGTATCGTTGCCCTCATCGCCGCACAAAATATCGCTGCCGTCATCGCCGTAAATCAAGTCGTCGCCGGCATCTCCGTGCACGCAATCGTCATCCTTGCCACCGCGAACAGTATCATTGTCAAAACCCCCACCGAGAGAGTCGGAACTCTCACCGCCGTTGAGGAAGTCGTTACCATCTCCGCCAAATAGCAAGTCGCGGCCGTCAACATCCGACACTAACTGGTTTTGCAAGCCGCCGTAAAGCGAATCGTCTCCCTCGTCGCCGACTATCGTGTCGGAACCGAGTTCGCCCCAAATCATGTCGTTATCTTTGCCACCTACCGCTAAGTCGTTACCTTTGCCGGCAAAAATGCTGTCGTTACCGCTACCTCCGCCGATGATGTCGCCGGTGTCGTTGCCGAAAATTAAGTCGCCTTCTTCGCTAGCAATTGTGCTGCCAGCAGCATAGCCGTAGTCGCCGAGTATCGTGTCCGAACCTTGATTGCCGTAGAGAGTGTCGGAGTCAGTTTCGCCGAAAATGCGATCGCCCCCTTTGCCTCCAAACACCAAATCCCGGCCGTTGCCGCCCAGCAAAGTGTCGTCTTGTTCTTGGCCGTTAAGTAAGTCGTTCCCGTCGCCTCCAAACAGCAAATCCCGTCCGTCGGGGTCGCTGTCAAGAGAGTTGAGGACGCCGCCGAACAGAGAGTCGTCTCCGTTGTTGCCGTAGAGGGTGTCCGGGCCCTTGTCGCCCCAAATCAAGTCCTCTTCTTTGCCCCCTGTCGCGATGTCAGGGCCTTTGCCCGCGTAAACGGTGTCGCGGCCTTGAGTGCCAGCAATGGCGTCGCCTGAAGAACCACCGAAAATCAGGTCGCCCTCGTTGCCGGTCAAGTCGATGTTGTTGCCGTTGTCGCCGACGATCGTGTCGGAGCCGCGATCGCCGTACAATGTGTCGGAATTGCGATCGCCAAAAATGCGATCGTCTTCTTTGCCGCCGAACACCACATCGGTTTCTTTGCCCGCGTAAACGATGTCGTTGCCCCTACCGGCAGCGATGAAGTCTCGCTGTTGGTCGCCGAAGACGATATCGGCGCCGCCTTCACCTAAAACTGTGTCGTCGCCGCCAAAGGAGACAAACAGTTCGTTAGCATCGTTCCCTGTTAAAGAATCGTTTCCGGGAGTGCCTGCAATCCCGTTTTGGATGTCGGTGAGTTCTACGGCGTTTGAGTCGAAGTTAAGTATTTGCGAAGGCTGGGGTTGGATAAATGCGATCGTTGGTGGCAGGGGCAAGGGGTTGCAGCCGCAACCGGTATCCGGTTCGGGAACTCGACCGAAAATAGGCGTCGGTGTCGTTATCGGTTCCGGTGTTGGAGTCGGCGCGGGTGTTGGAGTCGTTATCGGTATCGGTGTTGGAGTCGGCGCGGGTGTTGGCGTCGGTTCCGGTGTTGGTGTTGGTGTTGGAGTCGGCGCGGGTGTTGGCGTCGGTTCCGGTTCCGGTGTTGGAGTCGGCGCGGGTGTTGGAGTCGGTATCGGTTCCGGTGTTGGAGTCGGCGCGGGTGTTGGAGTCGGTATCGGTTCCGGTGTTGGAGTCGGTGTCGGCGCGGGTTCCGGTGTTGGTGTTGGAGTCGGTGTCGGTTCGTTAAGGGGAATGGCAGAGACAGTGGCAACTGCCAGACTGGTGGCACCGAGGTTATCTGTAGCGCTGTAGGTGAAGTTTGCCCCTGTGAAATTGCCGGACGCCTGGAAGAACAACTGGGTAATTTCCTCGGGTGTCAGGGTTTGACCTGCCGTGACCGGCACTCCCTGGCTGGGGTCGCCCAAGAACAGCGTGCTTTCATTGGCCGGCGGCAAGGTGTTTACGATAAAGGAAACCACCGTCCCGTCGGGGTCGGTTCCTCCGAGTCCGGGGATGTTCGCGCTTGTTCCCGGCAACAAAGCGACGCTGGAGTTGTTGGCGACGGGTGGCTGCTGGTCGGCGGGAGGTAATAGTGCTAGCAGGGAGGCTGTAGCGGGGGCTGGACTGATGGCGCCGCGGCTGTCTGTGGCGCTGTAGGTAAAGTTGGCGGCTGCGAATTCGCTGGTTGCTTGGAAGAATAACTGACTGATTTGAGTTGTGCTCAGTCTTTGATTGGGCGTCACCCGGATTCCCAGGCTGGGGTCGCCCAAGAACAGGACGCCTTGATTTGCCGGCGGCAGGGTGTTGATGGTGTAGAAGTCGATCGAGTCGTCGGGGTCTGTGGTCGTCAGTCCTGTGAGGTTTAAGGTGCTGTTTGGCGGTAGTGTCTTGCTGATATTTGTCGGTACCGGCGGGTCGTTGAACGCCAGCGACACCAGAGAAACTGTGGCTGCTGGACTGCTGTCACCGAGATTGTCCCTGCTGCTGTATGTAAAGTTAGCCCCTGTGAAATTGCCTGCCGATTGGAAGAATAACTGCGTGATTTGCTCGGCTGTCAGGGTTTGACCGGGCGTGACGGCTACTCCCCCGGTTGCGGGGTCGCCCAAGAACAGGACGCCTTGATTTGCCGGTGGCAGGGTGTTGATGGTGTAGCTAACCACTGTGCCGTCTGAGTCTCTGCCTCCGAGCCCGCTGATTTTGACCGCGCTGTTGGGCGTTAGCCCTGCGTTGCTGCTGTCGGCTGATGGAAATTGGTTGGGGGGTGTGGGCTGCGCGCTGATGGCGGTGGTGACAGTGGCTCTGGGTTCGGAACCGTTGTTATTGTTGAGTTCTGGGTCAAAAGTGGTCGATCGGCTCTGGGAAGTATTGCTAATGGTACCCGTTGCTGGAACGACTACTGTTACCTCGCGGTTGGTGTTGCTGCCGCTAGTCAAGCTGGGAATTGTTGGGAAGGTGACAACCCCTGTCACTGGGTCGTAAGTGCCGTTATCGGATGCGCTGACTCCCGTTAAACCGGGAATGATGCTGTCTGTAATCACTACGTTTTCAGCAGCATTCGGCCCGTTGTTGGCGGTAGTTATAGTATAAGTCACAGAACTGCCGGCAGGAGCAGATGTGAGACCGGTCTTGGACGTAACCAGGTCGGCGCGGGCTGCACCGATCGAGGTAGTGACTCGACCCCCAGGCTGACCGGGCGCTGCGACTGTCGAGCCGTTGTTGTTCGTCAAGTCGGGGTCAGCAGTGTTCGATCGGCTCGATACAATGTTGGTGATGCTCGTCAGGGTAGTCGGCGGTACAAGGCTGATGGTGCGGCTCTGGTTGGTGCCGCTGGCTAAATTCGCGATCGCTGGGAACTCGATCGCCCCTGTGGTTGGGTTGTAGGTTCCGCCGTCGGACACGGTGACTCCTGTTAAGCCGGGAATCAGGCTGTCGGTGATGACTACGTTGGCTGCGGGACTCGGGCCGTTGTTGGTAGTAGTAATTGTATAAGTGAGCGTGCCGCCCGCGTCGATGCTCGCCGGAGCCGTTTTTTGGGTGACAACATCGGCCACAGCACCGATCGAGGTAGTGACTCGACCCCCAGGCTGACCGGGCGCTGCGACTGTCGAGCCGTTGTTGTTCGTCAAGTCGGGGTCTGCCGTGTCCGATCGGCTCGATACAATGTTGGTGATGCTCGTCAGGGTAGGCGGCGGTACAAGGCTGATGGTGCGGCTCTGGTTGGTGCCGCTGGCTAAATTCGCGATCGCTGGGAACTCGATCGTCCCTGTGGTTGGGTTGTAGGTTCCGCCGTCGGACACCGTGACTCCTGTTAAGCCGGGAATCAGACTGTCGGTGATGACTACGTTGGCCGCTGCACTCGGCCCGTTGTTGGTAGTAGTAATTGTATAAGTGAGAGTGCCGCCCGCGTTGATGGCGGCCGGAGCTGTTTTTTGGGTGACAACATCGGCCCTGGGACTGACGGTGGTGGTGACGGTGGCGTTGGGGTTTGTACCGTTGTTGTTGGCCGGAGTGGAGTCGGGAGTGAGCGAGCTACTTCTGGCCGTGTTGCCGATCGAAGTTACGGTGAGCGGTACTGTGAAGCCGATCGTCCGGGTCACTGTCTCCGCATTGGCAATTGGCACGGGCGCGAAGGTGACAATGCCCGTCGCTGGGTCGTAAACGCCGCCGTTAGATGCCGTGACTCCGGTTAACCCGGGAACTATGCTGTCAGTGATGGTTACAGCTTCTGCTGGACTCGGGCCTAAGTTGACTGTGGCGATCGTGTAGCTGACCGAGCTACCGGGGGTGGCACTGGTAGATCCGGTTTTGGTGGTTGCAAGATCCGCGTTGGGCCCAATACTTGTCGTAACGCTAGAGTTAGTGGGAGTGCCGTCTTTGTTGGTTGCCGAACCGTTGTTGTTAGTGGCGATCGGATCGAAAGTCGCCGAGGTGCTCCGCGCCGTGTTGCTGATGGCGGTACGGGTGACTGGGGCAATGAAACTGATAGTGCGGGTCGCAGTAGCCGCATTTGCCAGCGCCGTCAGTGCTGGGAAGGTGACAATGCCCGAAACTGGGTCGTAAGTGCCGCCGTCCGATACGCTGACTCCTGTTAAACCCGGAACAATGCTGTCAGTGATAGTTACGTTGGCAGCGGGGTCTGGCCCCCTGTTAGTCGTGGTCAGCGTGTAGGCAATGCTTGACCCGGCCGAGGTAGTCACAGGCCCGCTTTTGGTAGTTACTAAATCCGCGGCTGCATCGACAACTGTGGTAGAGACTACACCAGGCCCCTCGACTTGCCCCGGCGGGAGTATACCGCTGTTGTTGCTGAGGTCGGGGTCGAAAGTCGAGCTAGTGCTGAATGCAACGTTGGCAAAACTGCTACCGCTGGTTAAACCGGGCGGCAAATTAATTGTCAGGGTGTAAGTGAGAGTCTCGCCGGGATTGAGAACGGGAATTAACGGCCAGGTGACGGCCTTCGTTTGGTTCACGTAAGTGCCGTTGTTGGAGGCACTGAGAACCGGTGGCAATCCGCCTGGAAGCAGCATTTCTAAGGGTATTTCGTCTTGAATCAGGACATTTGTAGCGGGTGCTGGCCCCCTGTTTACTGTCGTAATCGTGTAAGTAATGCTGCCCCCGGGCTTGACGAACTGCGGGCCGGTCTTGATAGTGGCAACGTCGGCGGAGATACTGGGAGTATTGATAGTTTCAACTACCAGGTTTTGAAGTTCGTGAGCGTTGTTGGCGCTTCCTGTGGAACTACCAAAACCAAACTTGAAAATTGGCGGTATTGCGCCGTTGCTGGTTGCCAAGTTGGGGATGTCGATCGCTGTAGTTTCGTAGATGCCGTCGAATTCTTCATCGAAGGCTACGGTGAGGCGAGAGGGATTATCTGGATCGTTAGATGGATTCAGCGTAATTTGAACGGATCTTTTGGCTAAATCGCGATCGCTCGTGAACGTATTGCTGAAGTTAAAACTGCTGCCGGGGGGGCCGGTAAAGTTAATGCTCGTAGGAATGTTATCGATGCCGAAGGGAACGATCGCATTTGCTAAAAACGGATAACCGTCTGCTTCATTGCCTCTGAGGGTTACTGAATCAGGTCTGAAAGAACCAATAGAGGAGCCGGGAATCGGACGCGGATTGGGGCCGGATCGCCCTTCTGTGGATGTTGAAAAATTGCCATACTCGTCAAATCCAATGCCTAAATAACCTCCTTCAATACCGGGTACACCCGTTCGTTGAGCGTAGCCCAGAGAACCGCCAAAACCCCCAGTCCTAGTCGGGCTGGCAGTGCCGTCAATGAAGAAGAAACCCAAGCCGTCTGCCGGCTGAGGGTCAATAGATGAGCCCACAGGAGCAGGAGATTGCTGGTTTGAACCGTAGGAATAAAAATCAAACTGGATTCTGAGACCGTCGGTTGAAGAAATGGGGTTGTTGTAGATGACGAAGGCTTCCCGAACGTTTTCTGCTGGAGTTAATCGCAGAGCGCCGTTGCCGCTGCTATCCCCGCCCAAAGCCGGAAGTACGCCGGATACTGTGCCTCCGGTAATGCCGGGGATAGGTTGATTCGCTGCTGGAGGCCCGGCCGGATCGAACAGCGCACCGTCTTTTCCCCCGTAAATCCAAGGCCCCCTAACTGTCGGGTTCTTGAAAGTCTCATTAACTAATGTGCTGAGGACGTAACTGTATGCCTCCCGCACTTCTTTTTCAATGGCGATACTCGCCTTTATTTTCCCTGTCGCAAATTTTAATTCCCAGTCGCCGCCGAGTGCGGCACTCCCCGTCAAGCCGTCGTTCGCTGCAATATCTGCACCGACAATCAAGCTCAGCCGCCGCACGAAGGCTGCGCCGCTTTCCCCTGCTGCGACGCTGCACCCAAATAACAAGATATCTCCTCTCTCGCTGAGGGCTTTTCCCCACTGCTGCAACAAATGGCTGTAGGTTTCTAAGTTGTCGCGCCACAGTTCGATCGACCCTAGTTGCACCCCCGCTTCTCGACCGTGAGAAACGATCTGAATGCTGTCTAAATCGCTGCAATTAGCCAGAATTCTAGTAATTTGCTCGACTCCATCCCGCGTCGAGTCGAGTACAAATACCTCTGTACCGGCTGTTGCTCCCCTTGCCAAGCTATCGCAGTTCTCTACTCTCGAATCGACGAACAGTACATTTTTTACACTCCGGCCGCCGCTCGACTCGGTGAAGAGCAAAAATTCTCTGTGCGGCTGCCCAATTCCCGCGTCGCTACTGGGTTTCTGGGACAGGAAACACTCCTCTGCTTTTGCTTGTTTTATTGTTTTTTTATGAGGATAAGTTGCTGTTGTTCGGAAGTTTTTGCCAGCAATACTTGCGGTAAAATTACCTACTTTTGGAATCGAAAAAAATGGTTGGTTGCAGATGCTTTGCATGGTAGAATGACCTCGTGGATTGTATGTAAGATGCCCACTTCAAGGTGATATCGATCGCCTCTTGAAAAGGTTTAATTGCAGAGTTAGATGTTCTGCTGCTTGACTGCTATTGAGAGCAACAGGCGGATTTTATTCATCACAAAGCGGTGCTATCTTGCTATTTGATAGCATTGCAAATATTGTCGGTGCAAGCGCTGAGGATTGGGAGTTTAAATCCCAATAATCAATCTATCGGCTGAGATTTGTTTTTCGGTTTTCTGTTACCGAGTGTATCTGTTACGCGCAGATATCTTAGCTCCCGCAGTAGAGAAGAACAGGACTTCTCAAAAATTTACTTGATGAGGTTTTTTGTCAATAGTCTAATGCACTTTATTTGCAGAGAAATTTCACCACTTATGGACGCACAAACCGGGTTTTATGGACGAAAAGACTTAGTTGCAGCCCTCGCTCCCGGTAAAAAACTCGCTTTCTTTGGTTTGGGTTCGCAAGCCCTGTTCGCAATAGTAACCCGACCTTAATTAGGGAGTGCTGGCAGTGACATAATTAGGCCAGCAGTACCCAAGGCGTGTCATTCAATTAAAATATACATACCCTGTATCGATGAGGCGTCTTAAAAATTCATGACTTGCAGTCGGGAGACAACAATTCTGGTTTGAGACTGTTTTGCTGCGATCGCACAAACAGATTAGTGCCGCCCACAACCAACTTCTCAAACTGTCAACTTAGAGTCTGCGAGCGGGTTTCTGTTTAAGATAAATGCTCGGGACAATTGTTCGTGCAGAATTTTTCATGATGTTTTGAAGAAACTGGTTTGGAGATTGACCAATCAGCTATTTGCGATTTTTGTTGGCTAATTTTCTTAACTGTAAGAGTTACGCCCAGGAGACTAGAAACCGGATTTATTCCTAGATTTCTCGCCGCCAAACCAAAATTTATCATCTAAACCTGGTTTCCGATCGCAACTCCTCAACTATAAAAACACCGATCGCAATCAGCCAGTTATGGCAACTGTAACCCAGCAATACTGCTCGATTAGGTTTTGATTGCTGAGTTTGGGCGCGGGTCGTCCAAAACAAGCTCAAACAATAATCCTTACACGTAAGTACATATTAACTCATTGATTACTACATCCGCAAATATGCGTACATATAAGCTATATCTTTTCACCGCGAGCGTCAAGAGTTCTGGCTTGGTAGTACCGACAATCTTGACAGGGCCCAGAAGGATTGACAGCGCAGCGAATGTAATTAGAGCGGGCGTTATACTCGCAAGTGATATCGCCGATCGGATAACCGAGGCCTTCTATGTAGGTGCGATCGGCAGTAGGTAGTTGAGTTCGCAGGGGTCTATTTGCTACCGCCAGCCTGGCCGCGGCAATTCTATCGCGGGCCTGGCTCTCGGCAGAGCGCATCACCCACAAAGACAGCAGCGACGGAAGTAAACCTATGAAAATAATCAGGAGAGCAGTTAGCACTTTTTCAGAGCTTATGTGGAGAATATTTGTTTTAATTTAGGCGATCGGCAACAGAAAATTATTCCAGAAACGACATTTTTAAATTAGAAAAGTTCCCGACCAAATTTCAAACTATTATGCCGTTAACCGTTAAGCGTTAACCATTTGCTGGCGGTTGAGGAGGGCGATCGCTGTTGGCGCCGCTTTCTTCGTAAAGCGCATCGCAAAAGCCCAACAAAGCCAGAGGCGCAGGTATGGTGTGATACAGCATATTCGGTGGTTCATGAAGTACACTATAAAGCTATATTGTCTGGTACGTGTTATGTAGGGTGCGTCGCTGCTCATGTTTAATGGAACTTACAGATTGACTCTGAAAGCGACGCACCTTACTTACTACAATATGGTGTGTACCGCATATACATGGAATACGCTGTATTATGTCCGCTCAATTATCCGCAATAAAATAGGTTTGTAGTTATGTAGGGTGCGTCGCTGCTCATGTTTAATGGAACTTGCAGATTGACTGGTGGCGACGCACCTTACTTACGACCCTTGTTGTGTGTACCGCATATAGATGGAATATGCTGTATGAGAAACCGGGTCTAATTCAAAAACAACGAAGCCATAAAAGGGCGCAGCTATTGTTTGAGAAACCCGGTTTCTATCAAAAACCAAAACGGTTAAACCTTAGCAACATCCCCCGCTAAATCCATCAGCGAACCTGCACCTTCCACCTTAGCAACATCCAACAAAGTCTTCAAAACCGAATCTGGATTCAAACTAATCGAATCAATTCCCAACTCAACCAAGAATCGAGCAAACTCAGGATAATCGCTGGGCGCTTGACCGCAAATTCCAATCTTGCGGCCGTACTTCTTGGCGGCTTTAATGGCAATTTCTACCATTCGCTTCACAGCTTCATTCCGTTCGTCAAAGATGTGCGCGACTAAAGCAGAATCGCGGTCTAATCCTAATGTTAGCTGAGTTAGATCGTTAGAGCCGATCGAGAATCCGTCAAAAACTTGCGCGAATTCGTCAGCTAATATGACATTGCTCGGCAATTCGCACATCACATACACTTGCAAGCCGTTCTCGCCCTTGACTAAACCGTGTTTTGCCATCTCCGCCAACACTTTTCGGCCTTCCTCCGGCGTGCGACAAAATGGAATCATCGGAATCACATTTGTCAAGCCCATTTCATCGCGAACTCGCTTCAAGGCTTTGCATTCCAAAGCGTAAGCTTCGCGGTAATTCGGGTCGTAATAGCGAGATGCGCCGCGCCACCCGATCATCGGGTTTTCTTCCTTGGGTTCAAACTGCCGCCCTCCCAAAAGATTAGCGTATTCGTTGCTCTTGAAATCGCTCATCCGCACGATGACTGGATTTGGATAAAATGCGGCGGCAATTGTGGCAATTCCGTGGGCTAGTTTGTCGGTGAAAAAATCTGGTTTGTGTTGGTAAAGTGCTGTCAGTTCTGCAATTTCTTCCTTGACCGATCGATCTGCCAATTCGTCAAAGTGAATTAGTGCCAGCGGGTGTGCTTTAATGTGATTGGCAATGATGAATTCTAGCCGCGCCAAGCCTACGCCGTCGCAAGGAATTGCTGATAAACCAAAGGCTTCTTCTGGGTTCCCGACATTCATTAAAATTTGAGTGCGCGTGCGGGGTAAATTCTCGATCGCAGTTTCTTGAATTTCAAAAGGCAGCAAACCGGCATAAACTTTGCCTTCGTCTCCTTCGGAACAAGAAACCGTGATTTCTTGCCCGTTTTGCAAGATTTGGGTGGCCTCGCCGGTGCCGACAATGGCCGGAATTCCCATTTCTCGGGCGATGATGGCAGCGTGACAAGTGCGGCCGCCGGAATTGGTGACGATCGCACTTGCTTTTTTCATAATCGGTTCCCAATCCGGGTCTGTTTTGTTGGTAACAAGAACTTCTCCTGATTTAAATTCAGCGATTTTGTGAACGTCTAAAATCACGCGGGCTTTGCCTTGTCCGATTGATTCGCCAACGGCGCGTCCTTTTGCTAAAACTGCACTGGTGCCGTGCAATTTGTAGTGGCGCAAAACTGTAGCCGACTTTTGAGATTGTACTGTTTCGGGTCGCGCTTGGACGATAAACAATTCGCCCGTATTGCCGTCTTTTGCCCACTCAATGTCCATCGGGGTATAAGTCCCGCGCACTTTAGAGTAGTGTTCTTCTATGAGTACGGCCCACTCTGCTAGTTGCAGAATTTCATCATCTTGTATGGCAAATTTATTTTTTTCTGCTGCGATAACCGATACGTTTTTGGTGTATTTAGAACCGCCGATATCGTACACCATTTTGAGTGTTTTGCTGCCGAGGCGTTTGTCTAAAATTGGGCGAAAACCTTGTTTTAATGTTGGTTTGAAAACAAAGTATTCGTCGGGGTTGACGGCGCCTTGGACTACATTTTCGCCTAATCCGTAGGCGGCGGTGACTAATACGGCGTTTTTGAATCCGGTTTCGGTGTCGATGCTGAACATGACGCCGGAGGATGCTAAGTCCGATCGCACCATTTTTTGGACGCCGACTGATAGGGCGACTTCAAAGTGGTCGAATCCCCGCTGGTGGCGGTAGGAAATCGCGCGATCGGTGAATGTGGAAGCAAAGCATTTGTGACAGCATTCGAGGACGCCAGCGCAAGCTTGGACGTTGAGGTAGGTTTCTTGCTGTCCCGCGAAACTGGCGTCTGGTAAGTCTTCGGCGGTGGCGGAGGAACGCACTGCTACGTCTGTACTGTCGCCGTAGCGATCGCACAATTTCTCGTAAGCATCCGCGATCGCAGCTTGCAATTCTCGCGGAAACGGCGTGTCGAGAATCAGTGCCCGCGCTTGCTTGCCTTTTTGTCGCAGGTTCTGCAGATCTTCTACGTCTAAATCGGCAAAAATTTCGCGCAATTTAGCTTCTAAACCCGCCGACTCGATGAAGTAGCGGTAAGCGTGTGCTGTAGTTGCAAATCCGTTGGGAACTCTGACTCCTTGGGCGGTTAACTGTTGAATCATTTCGCCTAAAGAAGCATTTTTTCCGCCTACTAATGGGATGTCGGCGATGCCGACTTCATCAAACCACAATACTAAGGATTTTTCTTTGGGAATTAAAACTTCTTTTTGTTGAACGGCTAAATTTTCTAGCATTGCTTTTTTCCTCTCAACTTCATCTCTGTTCGGTCAAAGGACAGTAAACAAAGAACAGTAAACAAATGACAGTAAACAAATGACAGTCATTTTTAAAACGTAGTTTTGTTGCGAAAAATATCTAATTTTTTCCGAGGCTGTCTCCAGCAGACTTTTGATCCCCTCTATTTAAAGAGTATCACTTTTTGGGTAAATAGCAAGAGCTGTGGAGAAATTTTATTTGATTGCAAAAAGTAAAGAAATGGCAGTAAGGAGTTTTTGTAAGCTATCATAAAAGAACTGGTAAAAATGTGAATATCGAAGATAGTTCCCACCGCTTTTTTGGCGCTGAGCGCGCATTGGTGCGGGGATACCGCTCGAATTGTGTTGGTAGCGGAATCGAAGGGCAGCAAAGAGTGGGTTTCGATCGCGCGATCGACTGACCCCGCCCAAAAACCCATACAAGTTTCCGACACTCGTCGTGAGCCGGCCAAAATTTTAGACTCTTGTTCAACCTCCCCGATTCATCTGTGGAGTAAATCTAAAATCTCAAATCGACTGACAAGGGCGATCGCCGAAAAAATACAACACCAAGCAGCTTTGTTTCCTCAAGAAACCGAGCTTCTAAAAACCGTAAAAGTTTTATTTCTGATTGGGTTAACCTACTTAGAACAAAAACACAGTCGCAGAGAGTGCACGGTAGTTGTTCAACCAAAACATTTGAAAATGTTTTCAGCGGTGTTTTTGGGGATTCAATTATTTATATGCTATAATAGTTAGCTCGACTGCCTTATGACAAATAACAAGGTATATGATATCAGTTTTGAGCTCAACCGCAAAGCGAAACGGCTTTAAAGTTCTCTTGGTAGAAGACAATCAAGCCGAAGCCGATCTGATCGAAGAATTATTATTAGAAACAAATGTCAACCGAGCAGAGAGCCAAAAGCTATCAGTAAGCTGTACAGACCGTCTCAGCAAAGCGCAGCAACTTTTGAGTTGCCAACATTTTGATGTGATTTTACTAGACCTTTCGCTGCCCGACAGTCAAGAATTAAGTACAATTGTCAAAATGCAAGAATACAGCCTAAATACTCCGATCGTCGTACTGACGGGCCGCAACGATGAAGAACTCGCCGTGCAGTCAATCCAAGCAGGAGCTCAGGATTATCTAGTCAAGCGAAAAATCGACAGCGAAGTGTTAATGCGATCGCTCCGCTACGCAGTTGAGCGGCAGCACAACCAAGAAGCTTTGCAAAAAAGCGAAGAAAAATATCGCTCGGTAGTCGAGAATTCCCTTGTCGGAATTGCCATTATTGCCCCTCCAATTTCCCCATCACAAGCCGAAAACTGCGAGTGGTTGGAAGTTAACGATGCTTTGTGCGATTTGCTGGGATACGAGCGCGAAGAACTTTTGCACGGAAATTGGGAGCAGTGGGGTTTTCCTGAAGACTTGCGGGCCAGTTTAGAGCAGTTAAATAAAATTTTGGCAGGGGAGAGCGAAGGCTATGTTTTAGACAAAAGGTGGCGCAGAAAAGACGGAAAAATAGTTTATACTAGAGTTTCCCTGCGCTGTATTCGCGGTCGGGACGGCTCGATCGATCGGATGATTAAAGTAGTCTTGGACGTGAGCGATCGCTACCGTTACGAAGCAGAATTAAAAGCATCAGAAGAGTTTTTAAATCACACGATTAATGCTAGTCCTGACCCAATTTTTGTCAAAGACGATCGGCACAGGTGGGTCGTATTAAACGACGCTTTTTGTGATTTAATGGGAAAACCGCGACAAGAACTGATCGGTAAGTTGGGATACGAATTTTTGTCGCCAGCAAAAGCCCAAAGATTTTGGCAAAAAGACGAAGAGGTATTCAGAACTGGCAACGCGGTCGAAACGGAAGAAAACTTTACAGACAGCGCCGGAAAAAAGCGCATAATATCGATTAAAAAAAGTGTCTTTAAAGCAACTGACAGCAGTAAAATGTTAGTCGGCACAATTCGAGATGTCACCGAGTACAAACGCCAACAATTAGCTTTGAAAGAGAGCGAAGCTAGATTTCAAAAAATGGCAGCCAACGTGCCGGGAATGATTTATCAATTCCGCGTCGAACCGGGCGGTAGAAAGTATTTTACTTACGTTTCTTCTGGCAGCAAGAACCTTTACCAATTAGAAGCGAAAGATATAGAAAAAAAGAAAAATTTTGCTTATGAAACAATTCATCCAGATGACCTCACAGGCTTTGAAAAATCGATAAAAATTTCAGCAACGACTCTGCAACCTTGGCAGCACCAGTGGCGGCAAATTATCCAGGGCAAAGTGAAGTGGCTGCAAGGTGCGTCGAAGCCAGAAAAGCAAGCCAACGGCGATATAGTTTGGGACGGTTTGGTAATGGATGTCACCGAATTAAAACAAACCCAGCAAGACCGCGATAGATTTTTTAATATCTCGCTGGATTTACTTTGCATAGCAGGTTTTGACGGCTATTTCAAACGCTTAAACCCCGCTTGGTCTACTGTATTAGGTTACAGCAGCGATGAAATGTTAGCCCAACCTTGGGTCGAATTCGTGCATCCAGAAGACCGAGCAATAACTATAGATGAATTAGAAATACTTAAAAAGGGCAACCCTATTATTAACTTAGAAAACCGCTATCTTTGCCAAGATGGTACTTATAAATGGCTGTCGTGGACGGCATCGCCGTTTGCAGAAGAAGGTTTGATTTATGGAGTTGCTCGCGACGTTACCTTTAGCAAGCAAGCTGAAGCTGAATTGCGTAAGAGCGAAGCCACCAACCGCGCTCTTTTAAATGCGATACCGGACATGATATTTCGCTGTCTGCCCGACGGCACTTTTGTAGACTTTAAACCGGCCAAAGATTTCGATAATATCCTACGGGAAAAAACAGTAATCGGCAAAAAAGCACAAGATATATTACCTGCTGCTTTTGCTGAAAAAATCTTGTCCGGCAATCAACAAGCGATCGACAACGGCGAGATTCAAGTCGTAGAATATCAAATGCCAGTTAATGGTGAACGGTACGATTTTGAAGCGAGAATTGTCTTCTGCACGGATGACGAAATTATCGCGATCGTCCGCGACATCACGAATCGCAAACGTTTCGAGTCAAAACTCCACAGGCAAGCAGCGGCAATGGCTGCCGCTTCCGAAGGTATCGCCATACTCGATGCCGGCGGAGACTTGATTTATTGCAACACAGCCCGACTAAAAATCTACGGTTACGACTCTCTCGAAGAACTCTTAGGCAAAAGTTGGAAAGTATTCTACGAAGATGCAGAAATACAAAGGTTTGAGCAAGAAGTTGTGCCAGCTTTAGTGCAGAAAGGTTGTTACAGCACCGAAGCAGTCGGATGCCGCCGCGACGGCTCGAAAGTCCCTATAGATGTCTCCCTGACAATGCTGCCCGACGGGGAAATGATTTGCGTTGTTCGCGATATTTCCGAAAGAAAACAAACAGAAGCAGCACTGCGAGAAAGCCAGCGGTTTACTCAACAAATTGCTGGGGCAAGTCCTAATATGTTGTATGTTTACGACTTAATTGAACAAAAAAATATCTATGCTAACGCTTCTATATATCACATTCTCGGCTATAAGGTAGAGGAGCTTCAGGCAATAGGGGCGTGGATGATGTCAAATTTAATCCACCCGGAAGATGCAATCAAAATACCTAATTATTTACAGCAAGTCGAAACGGGCACGGAAGGGGATATCTTTGAAATTGAATACCGAATCAGGCACAAGGATGGTTCTTGGCGCTGGATTTTGAGCCGAGATACTGTATTTGCGAAAACAGCAGACGGTAAGTTAAAACAAATTCTCGGCACGGGAACTGATATTACAGAAAGCAAGCAAGCAGAAGATGAAATCAAGCTGTTGCTGGCAGCAACTCAAGCAATTAGTCAGTCAGCAGATTTTCACAGCGCCCTCCCAGATATCCTGCGATTGCTGTGCAATGCGATCGGCTGGAATTTTGCGGAAGCTTGGATACCGGCTGCTAACGGCACTTTTTTGGAACACAGCGAAACTTGGTACGCTAGCGAGCGCGATTTAGATAGGTTCGGCCGCGAAAGTCAAAAAATTAGATTCGCCCCCGGAGTGGGAGTACCCGGACGGATTTGGTCAACCCGAAAAGTAGAATGGATTGAAGATATTTCTATAGCCAAAAATTCTGTTTTTGCCCGATCGCAAATGGCGGCAGCAGTCGGATTGAAAGGTTGTTTCGGAGTGCCTATTCGCACTAGCTCAGAGGTGCTGGCAGTTTTAGTATTCTGCAAGCGCGATCGCTCGATTATGGAACCGCGTATAGTAGAGTTGGTCAAGGCGGTAGCGACTCAGTTGGGTTCTCAGATTCAGCGCAAACAAGCCGAAGAACAATTGCGTAAAAGCGAAGAACGCTGGCAGTTAGTTCTCAAAGGCAATCAAGACGGAATTTGGGATCTGAATCTTCAAACAAATGAAGCTTTTCGATCGGCTCGCTGGCAAGAAATTATCGGTCACGCAGACGGCGAAATCGATAGCAGAAACAGCGAATGGATCGATCGCATCCATCCAGACGATCGCTCGCGAGTGCAAGCAGCAATTCAAAATTATCTCGACCGCCAAACCCCCAATTACGCCGCCGAATACCGCTTGCAGTGCAAAGACGGCAGCTACAAGTGGGTGCTCGCCCGCGCTCAAGCAGTGTGGGACGAAGCCGGAAACCCCCTGCGGATGGTGGGTTCTATGACGGATATCAGCGATCGCAAAGCAGCAGAATTAGCTTTGTTGCGGGTCACTCAAGCCGTCGAAAGTACCAGCGACGCGATCGCGATCGCCGACTTGAAAGGGCGGTCTATTTACCACAATCAAGCATTCATTCAGCGTTACGGCTACACGGTGCAAGAACTCAACGAGATCGGCGATAGCACCCTGCTTTACGTCCGGCCTAAAAGCTACAAACAAATCTATAAAAACCTTCGCCAAGGTCGCTCTTGGTGCGGCGAAGTTGCGCTGCAAAATAAGCTCGGTGAAGCTGTTACCGCTCTGGTGCGAGCCGACAGTATTAAAGATATAAATGGCAATTCAATAGGGTTAATTGCAGTGATTACAGACATCACAAAACGCAAAGAATCAGAAGCAATTTTGCGCCAGCAATTAAAACGCGAACAGTTGGCAGTAGCCATGCTGGAACGCATTCGATCTTCTCTCAATTTAGAAGAAATTCTCACCAAAACAGTCGAAGAAGTGCGGCAGTTTTTGCAAGTAGACCGCACTGTTATCTACCAATTCAATCCAGATTGGAGCGGGTTTATCGCTGTCGAGTCAGTAAGCGAAAATACCAGACCAATTGTCGGAATGGAAATTTACGACCCCTGTTTTGGGGAAGCCTACGTTACTCTTTACCAAGACGGCAGAATTAGAGCCACAGATAATGTTCACAATGCCGGTCTCACCGAGTGCCATTTGAATTTGTTGACTCGGTTGGATGTGAAAGCGAATCTGGTAGTGCCGATTTTGCAAGGCAAAAACTTGTGGGGGCTGTTAATTGCCCAGGACTGCACGGGCCCGCGTCCCTGGCACAAATTGGAGGCAGAGTGCCTGAAACAATTGGGGGTGCAGTTGGCGATCGCCATTCAGCAATCGACCCTATTTGAACAAGCGCAAACCGAAATTGCCGAGCGCAAACTTGCAGAAGCCGCCCTGCAATTAGCCGCATTAGCCGCCGAATCCGCCAGCCGCGCTAAAAGCGACTTCCTCGCCAACATGAGCCACGAATTGCGGACGCCTTTGAACGGGATTTTAGGATACATTCAATTGCTGAAACTAGATAATAATTTAACCGCCGATCAGCACGACAGTCTAAACAACATTCACCAGTGTGGCAACCACCTGCTGATGCTGATTAATGACGTTTTAGACCTCTCGAAAATCGAAGCTAGTAAAATGGAATTGTCGCCGACAAACGTGCATTTTCCCACCTTTATTAAAAGTATTGTTGATTTGTTCCATATGCGAGCGGATCAAAAAGGAATTGCCTTTAATTACGAGCAGGTGTCGGCGCTGCCAGAAGGAGTTTTTGCGGACGAAAAAAGGTTGCGCCAAGTTTTGATTAATTTGCTCAGCAATGCCGTTAAGTTTACTAACAGCGGCGGTGTTACATTCAAAGTCGGTTATGCAGAAAATTTAGCCGAAAATTATCCTCAAACCCATTTTCCAAATTCGAGTTTAACAGCGGAAGTTGCCGCTCAAACAATCAATTTGACCGCGAAGTTAGACGCGCAGCAAATGTCGATCGCACCGCTGGGAACAAAAGAAGCGCGCGGGGCGATAACAGCAGCAAATACGGGCGATCGCGCCCCTACCGCTAAAATTCGCTTTCAAATCGAAGATACTGGCATTGGCATTTCTCAGAATAAATTAGAAGAAATATTTTTGCCTTTTCATCAAGTGGACGCTCATAACAATTTCGTAGAAGGTACCGGACTGGGACTTTCCATCAGCCAAAAATTAGTCAACATGATGGGCAGCCAAATTCACGTTCAAAGTACCTCCGGCAAAGGCAGCTTATTTTGGTTGGATCTAGACTTGCCCGCAGTCGCCCACAGTTCAGAACTCCCATCCATGCCAGAAAAACGCCGGCTTGTCGGTTTTAGCGGTCACCAGCGGAAAGTGCTAGTCGTGGACGATCGCGAAGTAAATCGCGCCATGCTGCACAGGCTGCTTTCTCATTTGGGGTTTGAAATTGCACAGGCCACAGACGGCAAAGACTGCCTGCACAAAGCACAGGAATTTCTACCGGATCTAATTTTAATGGACTTGCTGATGCCCGTAATGGACGGTTGGGAAGCTACCAGGCGGCTGCGACAGTTGCCGGAATTAAAAGATGCGGTTATCCTTGCTTTGTCCGCTCGCGTTTACGACACTACCAGGCAAGAGAGCATACTTGCAGGTTGCGATAATTTTCTCACCAAGCCCCTTCAAACTAACGATCTGTTAGAATTATTGCGCCTGCATTTGAGACTAGAATGGATTTACGAAGACGGATCGGAAACCACAAAACCAAAAGCTCAAACTCCCAAAGCATCATCTGAGATCGCTGCTGCTGACTCAACGATGGTGTCTCCTGCCTCAGAGTCAGTCTTGGCCTTGTTGAGATTGGCTGCAATGGGCGATATTGAAGCTATTCTGGAGGAAACTGCTAAACTCGAACATTCTGACTCGACATTAGTGCCTTTCGTTCATCACGTGCGCCAACTTGCTAAAGGATTTCAGCTCAAGCAAATTAGAGATTTTTTGAAGCAATATTTGTCCTAAAATTGACGGTAGCTAACAGACAACTCAAAATCTGTTAAGTCTTACATCTTCCACCATTGTCAGCAACAGGCTTTCCGGCCTGTTCCACAGAGACTGAATTTCTTGTAGGGAGTAGGGTTGGGCATCCTACCCGCCCTTAAAAGGTACTCCCAAATATAAGCATCTACGAAGCAACCGAGTTTCTAGAGCGGCAGAAAATCCCTTGAATCCGATTGAAAGTGACCACCCACAACTCCCAACTCAAAAAATTGAATGTTTCCCTTGAATATGAACGATAAGAATTCCGAAAGAAGCATCATACTAATTGTCGATGACAACCAAACAAATCTCGACGTACTTTTTGAATTGTTAAGGAATTACGGGTTTAAAGTATTAGTGGCTCTAGACGGCGAAAGTGCGATCGAGCAAATTGAATACATCCATCCAGACTTGATTCTTTTGGATATCATGATGCCGGGAATTGACGGTTTTGAAACTTGCCTGCGTTTGAAATCAGACCCCTCAACCCAAGACATTCCCATTATATTCATGAGCGCCCTTTCCGAGACGCTTGATAAAGTAAAAGGCTTTCAGACAGGAGCCGTTGACTACATCACTAAGCCTTTCCAGCACGAAGAAGTGTTGAGCCGCATTCAAACTCACTTGACAATCTGCAGCTTGCAAAAAAAACTCGAAGAAAAAAACCTCGAACTTGCCCACCTCAACCAAAACCTGGAAAGACTTGTCGAACAAAAAACCAAGCAATTAATCGACCAGCAAAAAACAGCCATCATCGGACGTTTGACCCAAGGAATGGTTCACAACCTCAAAAGTCCGCTGCAAGTGATCCAGACTAGCGTCGATTTGATTGAAACAAAAGCCACAAAAATTCAAGAAGACTCTCTGTTTAATTATACTAAGTATATTTTTCAAGCAGTCACAAAAATCAATCAGATCATGGATACTCTGATGATGAAAAGCAGAAATGAGCAAAAGCAAGATTTGCACCCTGTGAATATCAACGATTTAGTGCAGCGAGAAATTCAGCTATTGGAAGGGAACCTTTATTTTAAAAATAAAATTAGAAAAAAATATTTTTATGACGAACACATTGGCAGCATTCCATTAATTTATTCCTATATCTCTCAAGTTTTTTATAATTTAATCAATAATGCAATGGATGCTATGTGGGAAAAGAAAAGCAGGGAACTAACTATCGTGACTCGGCAAGACGACTCGAACATATACATGGATATTGCAGATACGGGATGCGGCATATCATCTGAAGATTTGTCAAAACTTTTTGACCCTTTTTACACCTCAAAGCCGCCTAAAGGCGAGGAAAAAACCGAAGGCGAACCGACAGGAACTGGCCTCGGACTTTATACTTGTATTGAACTTTTAAAACCTTTTAACGGTGAGATTGCTATTAGCAGTAATGTCGGCAAAGGCAGCGTGTTTACAGTTGTGCTGCCCAAACAGCAGAAAACTTGAGCGGCTCAACTGAGTAAAATTGTGTCCGGTTAGACAACCGCAATTAAGTTCGTAACTAAGTTCGCAGTCAGGAATGCAAGTCTTTGTTCCTCCAGAAATAGAAGACTTGCATTCCTGACTGCAAATCGGTTACTCAACCCTAATTACTCTAGGTTTTTAGTAAGGACTAAAGTCCTGATTCCTCCGCGCTCTTTTGCGTGGCCCCTTGCTATTTCCCTGCCAAAGGTTGTAAATTAAAACAGAGTTGAGTTGCAATATTGGTAAGAGTCTGATAATTTTGGGCCGCTAGGTTTGGGGCGAGGCTGACAACTTGCAGCAAACAACTCAATTCTACAAATAAATCTGGGGGGTCTGCAAGCACCCAGCACACTCTAAAGCCTGCGGTTCAAGTTCCCCAATAATCAGCTAGGTAGCTGCATTGGCTGCTGATTTTTTTTATTAATAAAAAATAGCAAAAGGATACCAGTAAAAAAATGCCACTTTACGCAACAGCCAAACCGCGATAGTCATCAGTCATTCCAAATCTAAAATCTAAAATCTAACATCTAAAATGGTATGACATCTGTTTTTGAGCCAACTTTAACGCCTGCTTGCTTGAAAGTTCTTTTAGTAGAAGACTCTGCAGAAGATGCAGAATTCATTCAAGAACTGCTGTCCGATCGCCGACTGGGACAATCAATTGAGACGACTAAGGTAGTTAGCCTTCAGGAAGCGAGAGAAATTTTAAGCTGCGAGATTTTTGATGTAATTTTATTAGACTTTTCACTTCCAAACAACCCAAAATTTAATACTCTTTTCCGGCTGCAAGATTGCGGTATAAATATTCCGATCGTCATTCTGACAGCCACCGATGACGAAGAAATGGCCATCGAGTTAATTGCCGCCGGCGCCCAAGATTATCTGGTGAAAAGACAAGTAGACAGTCGGCTGCTGGTGCGGACGCTCCGGTGCGCGATCGCCCGCCAGAAACGGCAAGCAAAATGGCCAAAAAGTCAAAAAAAATACCCGCAGGTTGTCAACAATATTAAAGCAGTAGTTTTTGAAACAAATACTGCTGGTAATTGGACTTTTCTCAATCCGGGTTGGACGGAAATTACCGGATTTACAGTTGATGAAAGCTTAGGAACTTCCTGTTTGAGTTACATTCATTGTAACGACCACTATCAATATTTAAATTTGTTTAGACGCCTGAGCGAACATCAAGAAACATCCTGCTGTTATCAAATTCGATATGTTACCAAAGATGGCGAAATTCGCTGGATGGAAGTGCAGGAAGATTTGATTTTTCGCTGGAACGGTGAGCCGCATGGGACGACAGGAACTATCAACGATATTACGGAGAAAGTTTTAGCCAGAGAGGAACTGGAAGCTAGTAAAAAATTTTTGAATTATACGATCGATGCAGTTGCCGATCCAATTTTTGTCAAGGACGAACAGCACCGATGGATACTGTTAAATGATGCTTTTTGCAAGCTGAGCGGCAAGCAGCACGAGGAACTGCTGGGTAAATCGGATTACGACTTTTTCCCAAAACAAGAAGCTGAGATTTTTTGGCAGAATGACCAACAAGTGTTTAGGACGGGAGAAGAAAACAAGAGCGAGGAAATATTTACGGACGCCACCGGTGCAAAGCACATTCTGTCTACTAAAAAAACGGTCTTTGAAAATACCGACGGCCGTAAAATTCTCGTGGGTATAATTAGAGATATGACTCTGGATAGGCGCAAACAATTAGCCCTGCAAGAAAGCGAAGCTAGACTGCGGCAACTTGCTGCCAATTTGCCGGGAATAATTTATCAATTTCGGATCTCAACCGACGGTAAAAAATCTTTTCCTTACATTTCTTCTGGCAGTCGCGATTTATATGAATTGGAACCAGAAAACATTCAGCAGAATCCCGAACTTATTTTTAGGTGTATTCATCCAGACGACCGCCGAAAAATTGAAGAATCCCTGGCTGTTTCTGCGGCAAATATGCAGCCCTGGCAGCAGGAATGGCGCGCGATTGTACCGTCGGGAAAACATAAGTGGATGCAAGGGGTTGCGAGACCGGAACGAGTTGATTGTCCTACTGAAATAGGGCAGGAAGGGGATATAGTTTGGGAAGGTATGGTGCTGGATATTACTAATTTAAAACAGGCAGAAGCAGCTTTGCGGGAGAGCGAAGCAAAATATCGATCGCTCGTTGAGAATATCCCCGCTGCTATCTGCCGCAGCTTGTACGATGCTGATTGGACGATGGTATTTATTAGCGATGAAATTCAGGCAATTAGCGGCTATCCTGCTGAAGATTTTATTCACAACAACCGCTTGAGTTTTGCTAGCATTATCCATGAGGCTGACAAGGAAATGGTCGATCGACAAGTCAGGGCAGCGGTAGAGTCGAAACAGCCGTACAATCTAGAATACCGGATTGTTGGCGCTGACGGCGCGGTGCGGTGGATGTCGGAAAGAGGTAGACCGAATTACAATCTAGAAGGGGTAGTTTTGTGGCTCGACAAAGCGATTTTTGACATTACCGATCGCAAACGCGCCGAACTGACTCTGTGCCTGGTAAATCAAGCTGTAGACAGCGCTAGCGATGCGATCGCGATCGCAGATTTGGACGGTCATTCCATTTATCACAATCAAGCATTTATTCAGCGCTACGGCTATACAGTTGAGGAACTAAATAATGCCGGTGGCCCAGCAGTAATGTACGCCAAATCTCAATATTTGAGAAAGTTATTTAGGATGCTGCGGCAAGGTTTTTCCTGGGACACTGAAATTGAAATCAAAACTAAAACTGGCGAAATTATAGAAACTATATTGCGAGCTGAGTGCATTAAAAATAGCGCAAATAAACCAATAGGAATGATGGCGATAATTGCCGATGTCACAGAACTAAAACGCGCAGAATCGGCATTAAAACTCAGTCAAGAGCGATTGCAGTTGGCTGTTTCAGGCAGCTCTTTGGGGCTGTGGGATTGGAATATAGCTACTGGCGAAACTTATTTCGACTTTCATTGGAAATCAATGCTAGGGTACGCAGAAACCGAAATTGAAAACAACCTCAAAGCTTGGGAAAGTTTGGTGCATCCAGAAGACCGAGTGAAGGTAATGGAATGTTTAAATTCCTATTTGGATGGTGAGACTGATATCTATGAATTTGAATTTCGGATGCTCAACAAAGCGGGCAATTGGCAGTGGATTATGGCGATGGGCAAGGTAGTCGAGTACGACGAATGGGGTGCGCCGTTGCGGATAACAGGCACTCACAAAGATATCAGCGCCCGCGTTGCAGCAGAAGCGGAAAAAACTCAGTCGATCGCATCTCTGCAACAACTTGCCGACCAGTTGCAAGAAGCGCAAAAAATAGCCCGCATCGGCAATTGGGAGTTCGATATGGAGGCAGGAATTATTACTTGGTCGGAAGAACTGTTTCGAGTTTACGGTCGAGAATTGAATCGGCCGCCGACAATGGAAGAACTTTTAGAGCAAATTCATCCCGATGACAAAGAAAAGTTTACACAAGTTGTGCAAAAGGCAGTGACTGAAGGCACAGCTTACGACATCGACCACCGCATCTGTTTTTCATCAGGAGAAATCAGGCACATTAACGGTAAAGGACAAGCTGTTAAAAATGAATTTGGTCAGGTGGTACGGCTGTTTGGCGCGGCAATGGACATTACCAATCGCAAACAAGCAGAAATTGCTTTGCAAGAAAGCGAACAGCGATTTCGAGCTGTATTTGAACAAGCGGCGATCGGCATTGTTAAAGTGTGGCCAGACGGTCAATTTTTGAATGCCAATCAAGGTTTTTGCAATATTGTCGGCTACTCAGAATTGGAACTAAAAGCGCGAAATATTCGGGATATTTCTCACTCGGAAGATGTAGCAGCAGATGTCGAGTCGGGCGACAGGCTGTTAGCTGGAGAAATTTTGAATTATTCAATTGAGAAATGCTTTGTTCGCAAATCCGGTTCATTTGTTTGGACTAATATGACTGTATCTTTAGTGCGGGATGGGTTTGGGGAACCGAGCTATGTAATTGCTGTGATTGAAGATATTAGCGCTCGCAAACTTGCCGAGGCTATCTTGCGCCAGCAATTAAAGCGAGAACGCCTGGTGGTAGCGATGCTGGAACGCATTCGCTCTTCTCTCAATTTAGAAGAAATTTTGACAAAAGCTGTTGCTGAAGTACGGCATTTTTTGCAAACCGATCGAACAATTATTTATCGCTTTAATCCCGATCGGAGCGGTTTTGTAACTGTCGAGTCTGCGGGCAAAAATTGGCTGTCGATTCAGGGGATAACTATTAACGATTCCTGCTTTGAAGACAGCTATGCTTCTGCTTACAAACAAGGTCGCGCTGTAGCTGTGGATGATATTTATAAAGCCGGTCTTTCCGAGTGCTCGATTAATTTATTAAGTCAATTTCAGGTGCGAGCTAATTTGGTAGTGCCGATTTTGCAAGGCGAGAAGTTGTGGGGGCTATTGATTGCCCACGAGTGCGCGGGCCGCCGTCACTGGCTGGAAATTGAGGTCGAGTGTCTCAAACAAATTAGCGTGCAGTTGGCGATCGCGATCCAGCAATCGACGCTGTTTGAGCAAGCACAAACTGAAATTGCCGATCGCAAACAAGCCGAGTCAGCTTTGCAGGCATCGGAAGCGCGAGAACGCTCAAAAGCTCTAGAGTTAGAAGCAGCTATTAACAAACTCAGAACCACTCAAACTCAGCTCGTTCAAAATGAAAAAATGGTGAGTTTGGGTCAGTTAGTTGCTGGTGTCGCTCACGAAATTAATAACCCCGTCAGCTTTATTCACGGGAATCTCAGTCCGGCTCGCGCTTACACTTTAGATTTGCTGGAATTGATTAAAGTTTACCAACATTACTGTCCTGATGCTCCGGCCAAAGTGTTCGATAAAATTGATGAAATAGACTTGGATTATATTGCTGAGGATTGCCCGAAATTGTTTAATTCGATGCAAGTAGGAACCGAGCGAATTATCGAGATCGTAAAATCCTTGCGAAACTTTTCCCGCTTGGACGAGTCTGCTGGGAAATCGGTCAACATTCACGAGGGAATTGACAGCACTTTGATGATTTTGCAAAATCGGTTGAAATCTCACAGCAGCCGTCCGGGGATTCAGGTAGTTAAAGATTACCAGCTATTGCCGCAAGTTGAATGTTTTCCGGGCCAGTTGAATCAGGTGTTTATGAATATTTTGATTAATGCGATCGATGCTTTGGAAGAACGGGACAAGCAGCGTCCGATCGAGGAGTGCGATCGACATCCCAGCACGATCGCTATTCGCAGTTATCAGGCTGCTGCGGGCTTCGTAGCGGTATCTATTGCCGACAACGGCGGGGGGATACCGGAGCCGGTGCGATCGAGGCTGTTTGACCCGTTTTTCACGACTAAACCAGTGGGCAAGGGGACGGGTTTGGGACTGTCGATTTCTCACTCGATTATAGTCGATCGGCACTGCGGACGATTGAGCTGTATTTCGACACCCGGAGAGGGAGCGGAGTTTTTGATTGAAATTCCTGTGCGCTCCAATTTAACTGGTACGAACTCAAATTTGGGTGGATAATACCATTTTCGATTTTCGATTGTCGATTGTCGATTGTCGATTCGGAATGACTGATAACTATCATGGTTTGGAGCGCGGGCCTACAGTTGCATTATTTTTTTTCAACTGGTATAAATTAGGATTTGGTAATAGGTAATTGGGAATCGGTAATCAGTAATGGGTAATTGGCAAAAAAGTTCTGAACAATCTATCTCCTCTAGCCTGTGCACCGCGCACCAGATAAAATTCCTGAATTTTCATCAATATTCATTTGCGTTTAATGTACTCAGCGCGCACTCTAAATTGAGCCATTGCGAACAAGTCTTGTGGCGCTTGCACGAGTCTATTTATGTGCGCCCTGCTACGTTTAGTGTGCGCGAGTTATGTGACGCTTGCACAAATCAAGCTCACCTTGATATATTAGTTTTGAAAATAGTTTTAAAAAGCTGAGATTGTTTGATAGTTGAACGCGGCATATTATAACAATAAAAATATCAACTGTCAACTTACAATTTGTAAATTTATGACCGGTTCTACAAGTGAAACTCAACGACCAAAACAAGCGCCGATCGCCACTTTCTCGGGTGCGAGCGAAAATTGCTGGCGCGACTGGGCCGATCGCATCCCAGTAATGCTGTGGATCGCAGATGCAGAGAGCGGTTGCAATTACTTTAATTTCCAGTGGACAGAATTTACTGGGCTGACTGAAGAACAAATTTCTGCTCGGGGTTGGACGACAAACATTCACCCTGACGATTTAGATTATTGCGAGCAAATATATGTGAATGCTTGGAATTTAAACTCTAATTTTAAGCGAGAATATCGACTAAAAAGAGCTGACGGGGAGTATCGGTGGATCGAGGAGACAGCAGTTCCTAAATTGACGCCTGCAGGTGCATTTCAAGGGTTTATCGGCACGGCGATAGATATCAGCGATCGCAAAACAGCCGAAATCGCCCTGCAACAAGCACATAAAATTGTAGAAGCGAACTTAAATCGGTTTGACTTAGCAGTCAGCGCCTCTTTTGACGGCATTTGGGATGCGCCGATTGTTTCCGAAGACGTGTTTAACCCGCAAAATCCGGTGTATTGGTCGCCCCGATTTAAAGAATTGCTCGGTTATGAAATCAGCGAGTTTGAAAATGTTTTAGGCGGCTGGATAGCGCGAACTCATCCAGAAGATGTCGATCTGGTATTTGCAGCAATATCCGCTCACTTAGAACAAAGAATCCCTTTCAAAGATATAGAATATCGGATGCAAAAAAAAAGTGGCGAATACATTTGGGTAGCCGCTCGCGGACAAGCAATTTGGGACGAGAGTGGCGCGCCGCTGAGATTTGCCGGTTCTATTAGAGACATTAGCGATCGCAAAAAAGTACAAGAACAACTCCGCTCTCAAGAACAATTTTTGCGGAGTATTTATGACGGTATTGACCAAATAATTTTTGCGATCGATGCAGACACTGACGGCGAATTTCGCTATGCAGGTTTGAACCCTCTAGGCAAGCGAATTCTGGGGATCGGGGACGATAGCGAGTGGTGCGGCAAAACTCCCGAAGCTGTATTTGGCGAGGAAGTCGGAACCATGCTGCGGCAAACTTATATCAGTTGCGCGCGATCGCAAAATTCAGTTACTTCCGAACAATGCTTGCAGTTCCAAGGAGCGGATACTTGGTGGCTAGTTACCCTAACTCCGCTGCGGGACGAAGCAGGCAGAATCTATCGAATTATCGGCAACTCCAAAGAAGTTACAGATCGCAAAAAAGCCGCCGACGAACTATTAGAATATCAGAGAAAACTCGAAGAAACTCAAAAAGTTGCTCATATCGGTAACTGGGAATTCGACCTCATTACTAGCCAAATTACTTGGTCGGATGAATTAAAAAGAATTTACGATCTAGAACTAAATATGCCAACACCAACTTATCCAGAACTTGTGGAGCAAATTCATCCCAACGATAGAGAACGCTTTCAAAAAACCATAGAGGAAGCGATCGCGGCCCGCCAACCCTACGAAATTGACTACCGCATTTACAGTTCCAAGGGAGAAATGAGATATCTGATCGGTTGGGGGCAAGTCTTGCAAAACCAGCAAGGCGAAGTGGTAAAATTATTCGGAGCTGCGATCGATATTACCGATCGCAAACAAGCAGAATTGGAACTGCAAGTCAGCCAAAAACGCCTCCGCGCCGTTGTCAACAATGCACCCATAGTTTTATACTGCATTGACCGCTACGGGATATTTACCCTTTATGAAGGAAAAGGCTTAGGGCCTTTAGGACTTAAGCCCGGACAAGTAGTTGGCTTATCAGTGTACGAATTCTACAAAGATTATCCCGAAATTATCGAAAATATTAATTTTATCTTAGCAGGCGAGGAAAGAATTTGGTCTTCTGAACTCAAAGGTCACATTCATGAAAATCGCGGGACACCAATATTAGATGAAAAAGGACAAGTTGCAGGATTAATTGCTGTTTCCATTGACATCACAGAGAGGGCGCGGGTTGAAGAAGCTCTGAGACAAAGCGAAGCAAAGCTGCGCCTAATTCTCGAAAATATGCCAGTAATGCTGAGCGCTGTCGATGCCGATCGCAATATCATAGTCTGGAACCGAGAATCCGAACAAGTGCTGGGTTACAGCACCGCAGAACTTGTCGGCAACCAGCAAGCAATACAATGGCTCATACCTGATGTTAACTACCGTCAAAAAGTCTTTAGAAAAGTTGTAGAGTTCGGTCACAGTTTTCGAGATTTAGAAGTAGAAATTCAGGCGGCTGACGGCAGCGTCAAAACAATTGCTTGGTCTAATGTTTCTGCTGATTTTTCCGTTCCAGGCTGGGATTTTTGGGGAATCGGTGTCGATGTTACTGAGCGAACAGCAGCAGAATTTGCCCTGCGAGAATCGGAAGCGCAACTCAGAGAAAAAGCAGCGCAATTAGAAATAGCTTATCACGCGCTCACCCATACCCAAGCGCAGCTCGTGCAAAGCGAAAAAATGTCTTCTTTGGGTCAATTAGTTGCTGGAGTTGCTCACGAAATTAACAATCCTGTCAGTTTTATCTTTGGCAATATCAGCTATGCCAAAGATTACACAAATGATTTGTTAAGGCTGCTCGAACTTTACCGCGCAGCGTACCCAGAACCCACCGCAGAAATTCAGGTAGAACTTGAGGAAATTGATTTAGAGTTTATCCAAGAAGATTTGCCGAACCTGCTGGATTCAATGGCAGTTGGAGCGCATCGCATTCAGGAAATTGTCAAGTCTTTGCGGACTTTTTCGCGTTTGGACGAAGCAGATTTTAAGGCGGTGAATTTGCACGAAGGGATTGACAGCACTTTGATGATTATCGCTCACCGTTTGAAGGAGCAAGGAGATAAACTCGCTATTTCGATAATTAAAGAGTACGGCAATTTACCGCAAGTTGAATGTTACTCCGGTCAATTGAATCAGGTGTTTATGAATTTGTTGATTAATGCGATCGATGCTGTGGAAGAAAGGGAAAAAAGTTTCCAACCTGCCGGGGGAAGCTCGTCAGTTCCTACAATTAAGATTCGCACGGAAGTTATCGAGGGGGAGCGAGTGAAAATTGCGATCGCCGACAGCGGTACCGGCATTCCCGAGTCCATGCAGCAGCGCTTGTTCGACCCGTTTTTTACCACGAAACCCGTCGGCAAAGGGACGGGATTGGGATTGGCTATTAGTTACGAAATTGTAGTTAAAAAACATCAAGGAAAATTGCTGTGCAATTCAGAATTAGGAATTGGTACGGAGTTTGCGATCGAAATACCGATCCGCCAACCGCACGCAGAATAAAAGTTGTGATATCAATTCCGGTTACACCGTCCGTGACTGTTGACTGTTGACTGTTGACTGTTGACTGTTAACTGTTGACTGTTGACTGTTGACTGTTGACTGTTGACTGTTAACTGTTGACTGTTGACTGTTGACTGTTAACTGTTGACTGTTAAAAATCTAAAATCTAAAATCTAAAATCTAAAATCGGTTGACTGTTGACTGTTAAAAATCTAAAATCTAAAATCTAAAATCTAAAATCGGTTGACTGTTGACTCGATTTTATGATTCCGATGCAACCGGAAACGATATGATATAGCAGATTTTATATCAAAATTGAGGAAGATTCTGATACCATTTCTAAAAAATAATGCAACTGTAGGCTCGCGCTCCAAACCGTGATAGTCATCAGTTATTCCCAATTACTCAATTCTTTAATCTAAAATCTAAAATTTTAAATGGTATGAGTTGCTGGTGGCGTGACAAATGCAATTTTTGCCTTCGGTTTTGGCTTGATAAAGGGCGCTGTCAGCGCTGCGAATTAAGGTGTCGGGAGATTGCTGGGGAGAAGGAACCGCCGTACCAATGCCACAACTGAGGGTAACGTAGGGGCCGATCGACGATCGCGCGTGGGGCAGTTTCAAGCTGGCGATGGCGTCGCAAATTTTCCGGGCGACAGCGTTTGCCCCTTCGGCGCTGGTGTTGGGCAGCACTACGGCAAATTCTTCGCCGCCGTAGCGGGCGGTAAAATCTCCAGCCCGGTTGGCAGCTATGGCGATCGCCCTGGCAACTTGGCGCAAACAATCGTCACCGCCGAGGTGTCCGTAAAACTCGTTGTAAAGTTTAAAAAAGTCGATGTCAAAGATCATTAAAGACAGCGGCAGTTCCTCTCTTGCCAATCGGCGCCACTCTAAAATCAAAACGCGATCGAACTGGCGGCGGTTGGCAATGCCCGTCAGTCCGTCAGTAGTTGCCAGTTGCTGCAATTTTTGATTGGCTATTGCTAGCTTGCGGTAAAGTTGAGATTGTTCGATCGCGATCGCCACTTGATTTGCCAACTGCTGTAAAAAATCTATTTCCCACTGCTGCCATTCCCTCACACCGCTGCAATTGTATGCTGTCAGCATTCCCCACAAACTATTGCCATTTTTTGCCATCGAATCCGGCGCACTTTTCCCCTGCGCCTGCGGTTGCCCCAAAGCCGGCAGCCAGAGATAATTTTCGGCTGCATCTTCTGTTTTTTCTGCTTCCCAAACAGTGCCTTCTTGTGTTTGGTTTGCCGTTTCCCAGTCGCCAGATTGCCAAATTGGAACGCTTACAACTGCTGCAATTTCACAATCTGCCAGCAATTCTTTGCAACTGCCAGCCAACGGGGAACTGCTGACATCTGCTATTGCTTGTACCGACTGGGATTCGACTAAAACAAAGCATGACACCGCCAAAGCAGCAGTAATACTTTGGTTTTCAATATAACCTTCTGGTAAACCGTCACCTGCGACGATCCCACCTGTTTGCTCTTCCCCGTCGAATGGAGACGCCCAATTCTGACAGCGATAAATTAAAACGCGGTCTGTTTTGAGAAATTGGCGCACTTCTGCGACGGTACTGTGGAGAATGCTTGCCGCGTCTATTGACGATCGAATCTTTTCGATCATTTTGCCCAACAGCCGCTCTCGGAGGGCTTGCTGCCGCAGTTGTTCTTCTATGTGGTGACGTTCGATCGCGTAATGGATTGCGCGCACCAGAAGAGTTCTGTGAAATTTTCCCTTTACCAAACAATCTTGAGCGCCCGATCGCAATACCGAGAGCCCCGTATGTTCATCGTTGATATCTGTCAGCACCACAACAGGCACTGTGGGCGATCGGGCTTTCAAAACCGCGATCGCCTGGCTTCCCCCCAAGCTGTCTGAGAGTGACAAATCTAATAGTACGGCGTCAAACTTTTCTGCTTCCAGAAACACCAGGGCTATCTCCACAGATTTAACAGTTTGGAGGCGAAACAGAGACTCACTGAATGAGCCTAAAAGGTCTTCGATCAGCGTCGCATCTGCGAGGTCATCCTCAACCAACAAAATATTCAGAAATTGGTTACGTGTTAACACAACTATAGCGTTCGGAGCGGGTTGAAGGAAACTTTTAGTTTTGAGAGCGATACTTGCGATCGGGCCAATATCTCGGTTTATCAAATTCACTCTACACTCAAATTATCTATCTAGACCAGAATTAAAGCTTACAGATCCGGCGGGAGCGAAACGATTTCAAACCAATACTGACATAAAGTCTTCATGACTTCAACCAATCCTTCAAAAGTGACTGGTTTGGATATGAAAGAATTAGCACCCAAGCGGTAGCAATGCAAGATATCTCCGCTGCGGTGCGAAGTTGTTAAAATCACAACCGGAATTTGTTGCAATTCCGGGTCTGCTCTGATCGAAGTTAGTGCTTCTCGCCCGTCAAGCCGTGGCATATTCAGATCCAACAGTATCAAGTCTGGCCGATGCCAATTGCTGCTACCAGCATATTGACCGCGACGGTACAAATAGTCTAGCACTTGCTCACCATTTTCCACAAATTCGATTTTAATTGCTAATCGAACTTCTCGCATGGCTTCCTTCACCAAAAAGCGCGTGCCCTCGTCATCGTTAGCTATTAAAAGAGTAAAGTTTTTCTGTTGATAATTCACGGCTTTGCCTCACTACCAACGGATTTTATGAGGTGGCGGGACTTGGATCGGTGTCTGAGCGCCTGCAAAGCATCTGTTGCCATCATCCGGCAAATCTGGCTGAGAACAATGAATTTGTGTTGCAGCAATTTGGCGTTTTGCTGAATTTGGAAAGGTTTGCGAATCATGCTTGTTTCTCTTGGCAGTCTGTCCGAGAACCGGCCAACTGCAAAGACATCGCAAATGTTTGTCCGCAAACTACTAGGGAAACTACTGCATCCCAAAGCAAGATGCTCTGGATACAGTGGAAAAAATTTGACAAGTATTACGGGCACCGCTGATTGTTAAGTTGTAGAAGGATCGAGCTAATAGATTTATAGTGATGGATTGTTACACAAGATGTCATCAGTGAATATGCTACATTTTCTGATATCTTGTGTAAAGAAAAGATAAAGATATTTAAAGCTTAAGTAAACCAATTTCAAAAAAAAATGCAACTGCAGGCCCGCGATCCAAATCCTGGTAGTCATCAGTCATTCCGAATTCTTCAATTCTTTAATCTAAAATTGTATAAATGACTGCTGACTGCTCTAGGCTAACTGCTGAGTTCAGTTTTTCATAGAAATAGAAAAATAAAAAGTCGAGCCTCGATTGGGTTCTGATTCTACCCAAAGGCGACCGCCGTGCCGATCGACAATTCTTTGACAAATCGCTAAACCAATACCGGTACCCGAATACTCTTTTTGGGTGTGCAAGCGCTGAAAAATCTGAAAAATTCGCGGATGGTACTGTTTGGCAATGCCAATACCGTTGTCCTGCACCGAAAACACCCAGTTATCCCCCTGACGCCAAGCGCCCACCTGCACCACCGGCGAATCGCTGCTGCGGTACTTAATGGCATTGCCAATTAAATTTTGAAACAGTTGCAGCAGTTGAAAACAGTCACCTGTTACCCTTGGTAAATCGCCCCTAGTAACAGAAGCTTGATTCTTGCGGATGGCTAACTGCAAATTAGCACAAGCCTCTTCAAAAACCTGATTGCAATCTATCAGCTCAAAAGGTTTTTGACTGCGACCGACCCGCGAATACTCCAGCAAGTCATCGATCAGCGCCTGCATCCGCCCGCAAGAATTAACAATATTGTGGATAAATTTATGCCCTTGGGCATCAAGTTGGTTGTGACTGCTCTTTTCTAATAGTTGACCGTAGCCGGCAATCGTGTTCAAAGGTGCTTGCAAATCGTGAGAAGCCACGTAGGCAAACTGTTCTAGTTCGGCATTAGAACGAGTTAATTCTTGAGCGTAGCGGGTTTGAGTGTCTAAACTCGCTTGCAGCAGTTCTTGTACCAGTTTGCGCTCGGAAATATCCTCGATCGCACAAATCAAATACTGCGGCGTCCCCACAGCATCGCGCATTGCCGAAACCGTAACATTCGCCCAGCGCACTTCTCCATCTTTGCAGATCAAACGCTTTTCTCTAGAAAAAGTTGGAATCTCCCCGGATAACAGCAAGCGCACGTATTCTCTGTCAGCTTCCATGTCATCCGGCTGAGTAATTGCCTCCCAATTTTGCTGCAACAATTCCGATTCTGCATAGCGGACAATTTGGCAAAAGCCGGGATTTACACGCAGAAATTGACCTGAAAGCGCGGTTTTAGCTATGCCGACTGCCGCTTGCTCGAATATCGCGCGGAAGCGTTCTTCGCTTTCTCGCAGGGCAATTTCTGCTCGTTTGCGCTCGGTGACGTTGCGAAATGTTACTGCCAAGCCATCGTTTAACTTGACCGCAACAATGTGCAGCCAAGCACTTATATCTCGATCGTGTTCGTAATAAAATTCTTGGTCTACAGTTCCTCCTGTTTCTACTACAGAAACATACAAATCAAATAACCCGTTCTTGCGAAGTTGGGAAATTTCTGCCAACAAATTCTTGCCAACTATCTCATTAAATGGTAAACCCGAAATTTTTTCGGCGGCAGGGTTAATCAACAGCCACTGGAAATCCACAATATCGCCCTCACTGTTGCGGACGGCAGAATAAGCCACCACACCGTCTAAGGAACTATTTAATATGCTAGCAAGCAGCGACTGCGACTGTTGCAGTTGAGCGTTTTGCTCTTTTAGTTTCTGTTGCAGTTTTTGCAAGCCGACTTGCTTGTCGATGCGCGCTAAAACTTCTTCAACTTGAAATGGTTTGGCAATATAGTCTGCGCCACCAACTCGAAAAGCTTGTAATTTATCCTTAATGTCATCTAATACGCTTAAAAAAATTACCGGAATTTGTTCGGTTTCTGCTGTCGCTTTCAGCCTCCGACAAACTTCATAACCGTTCATTTCCGGCATTCTAATGTCGAGCAAAATTAAATCGGGGCAATGGGCGTGTGCAGCATTCAACGCCAGTTGACCGCAAATAGCTCGATAAACTTGATACCCCTGGGCTGTTAGCAGTTTGGATAAGAACCGCAGATTGCTCGGTTGGTCATCAACCACCAATACTTTAATTTCGCTATTATCCATTTATTTTAAACTCGATTGAGTTAAATCCATTATCTTGTCGAGTCGGTAATCGGCAAGCAAATCTTTTAAAGCATCAGCTAAAATTGGATGACTTTCCCAGATGCGATCGACAATTTGAATCGCCAGCTCTTCATTAACATCACTAACTGCGTCGTAGAGTTCCTGTACCCAACTTCGAGGCATCTCTGCCAGCAGCCCCCCGAAAAATGAATCTGGCTTTTCGCTCACAAAATAACGCCGTAAAGCCCCCGCTACCTGTCGGGGCAACTCTTGATAAATATAGCGCACTCCCAAGTAGCAAGCCATCTTATCAAAGAGGATTTGTTCTTGAAAAGGTTTCCGCACAAAATCGTCGCAACCTGCGGCGATAATTTCGCCTTTTCTTTCCTCAAAAGTGCTAGCAGTCAGAGCAATAATTACAGTTCGCCGCTGAGTTTGTTTCTCTTTAGCTCTAATTTGTCTGACAGCTTCTAAACCGTCCATTACTGGCATTCGCGTATCCAGCCAAATTAAATCGGGCTGCCAACTTTCCCAAAGTTCAACAGCTTGGAAGCCGTTTTCCGCTTCTCGGACTTCAAAACCAATTGGTTGCAGCATTTTAACCAGCAGCAGTCGATTTTCTTGATTGTCGTCAATTGCTAAAATTCGATAAATCGGTTGATCTGCTTCTAATCCGATTACCCGCTGCAATGTCGCTACTGTTATTTCAGACGAAATAGCAGGAAATACTCGGATGTTGAATTTAAAACTGGTTCCCTCGCCTAAAACACTTTCTACCCCAATCTCTCCGCCCATTATTTCTACAAATTTTTTAGTAATTGTTAAACCCAATCCCGTACCGTCAGCCGCTTGTTTGCCAGCTTCTGTTTGCACGAAAGCATCAAATAAAGTATCAATTTCTGCTGCTGCTATGCCAACTCCCGTATCTTCAACTTCAAACAAAATTAAATATTGTTCGGCGCTGCTAGAATTAGGAGAAATTTCCGATTCGGCTAACTGCTGCTTGCCTTCCAAGCTCGCGCGCAGCCAAATGCTGCCGCCGTTTTTGGTAAATTTCATGGCATTTCCCAGCAGGTTGATCAAGCAGACGCGCAGCTTTTTTTCGTCAGTTTTTATATATTGGGGAACATTTGCCTCCACGGAAAATCTCAGTTGCAAATTTTTGGTTTCAGCTTTGATTTGAAACATCTCTTCGAGAGTGTCGAGGAGTTGATAAAGGTCCAAGCTGCGTTCGTCTAAGCCAATTATCCCCGCTTCTATTTTCGACAAGTCTAAAACATCGTTAATTAGTTCCAGCAAATGTTGGCCGCTGCGGTTAATAATTCCGAGGTTTTCGATATTTTCGTGGCTCAGTAAAGAGTCGCGGCTCATGACTTCGGTAAAACCCAGGATGGCGTTCAGGGGAGTCCGCAATTCGTGGTTCATGTTGGCAACAAATTGACTTTTTGCTAGGGATGCAGCGGCTGCGGCTTCTTCGGCTTTTTTGCGTTCTATGATTTCTTGTTGCAGTTCGGTATTGCGATCGATCAATTGTCTTTTCAGTCTTTGGATAGTCAGTTGGTGTTCGATTCGCGCTAAAACTTCTGCCAAATGAAACGGTTTTGTGATATAGTCTACCCCTCCAACTTGAAAGGCGGTTACTTTGTCCAATACTTCATCTAAAGCGCTGATGAAAATAACAGGAATTTCTGCTGTCTTCGGATCGGCTTTGAGCTGCGTGCAAACTTCGTAGCCGTCCATTTCCGGCATTTTGATGTCGAGCAAAATCAAATCTGGAGAACCCGATCGCGCGGCTCTGATTGCCATTTTGCCGTTAATTACGCCCCGAACTTTGTAGCCCCGATCTGAAAGCGTTGCCGATAAAACTTGCAAATTTTCTGGAGTGTCGTCAACAATTAATATGTTGCCTTTATTCTCTTCTGTTTGATTGCTGGTCATCGAGCGCTATTTTATGTTAAATTGAGAATTGTTGAAATTATGAAAACTGGTTAAATTGTAATTATAGCACTCCGTCGTGAATCAACTACTTTTATATTTACATAACTTATACCATTTGAGATTTGAGATTGTAGATTTTAGAATAGGGAATGACTGATGATTACCAGGGTTGGGAGCGCGGGCCTACAGGTAAATTAGTCGATCGCCCGCAGGCGAATTTACAAATAGTCGATCGATCTAAATCATCAATAATCCTGAACCCGCCCCTTTTCTCTCTTCGCTTTTACCTTTTCTCTCTCCCCTCTCCCTTCTTGCTGCTTCCTTCAAAAATTTCTAAACTCCTCAATCAAATCGATAATCCGATCGCACCGGAAGTTGTTCGCCAAATCGGCGATCGCCCTGCAGAACTCAGCATTAATCGGAGTAATCAACAACAGCAGCCGAAAAATCTCCTCGTTATCGACTGCATCCGCCGCCGCGTACAATTCATCAACCCATTCAGCAGGCATAGCGTCAAAAAATGAAGCATTAAGCGTAAAAGGCAAATTAACCGTTTCAGTTGCCGTGGAAACCTCGCCGGACGCCACAACATCAGAACTTAGCGAAGTTTCTCGATCGTAAACATAGCGGACTCCCAGATACTTAGCGATCTTTTCCAGAATCACTTGCTCCCGAAAAGGCTTCGCTACAAAATCATCGCAACCAGCAGACAAAATCAGCGATCGCTCCTCATCAAAAGCACTTGCCGTCAGAGCAATAATCACCGTTGCTTGACCTTTCAAATGCGCCTTAATCTGTTTAGTAGCTTCATAGCCGTCCATCACCGGCATCCGCATATCCATCCAAATCAAATGAGGTTCCCAACTCGACCACATTTCCACAGCTTGAACGCCATTTTCAGCCTCCTGCACAGCAAAGCCCAGCGATGTCAGCATTCTGACTAACAGCAAACGGCTTTCCAGGCGATCGTCAACAGCTAAAATGCGGTATTCTGGCTGTCCGGGTTCGAGACCCACAACGCGGCGAGCTGTTTGAGCCACCTGAATTTCCACTGCATTAGGGAGCGAAACTTTAACATCAAATCTAAAAATGCTGCCGCGACCGACGCTGCTTGTTACCGTCATTTTCCCTCCCATTAAGTGGACGAACTGTTTGCTGATCGGCAAGCCTAAACCGGTTCCTTCTTGAGCTTTTATCCCGCTTTCTGTTTGTGCAAAAGGTTTAAACAAATTGTCCATTTCTTCCGCAGAAATTCCCGAACCAGTATCTTCAACTTCAAACAGTAAACAGCAACTGTCACTTATCGAAATCTCTCCGTCTTTTTTATTAGACAACAGCTCTTGTTTAATTCTCAAATTAACACCACCTTCCGCAGTAAACTTAATAGCATTTCCGACTACATTAATCAATACTTGGCGCAACTTGCTTTCGTCTGTTTCTACATATTGAGGTAGGTCGGGTGTGGAATCAAAAATTAACTGCAATCCTTTTTTTTCTGCTTGAAGCTTCAGCATATCTTCAGTATTATTTAGCATTTTGTGCAAGTCGAAGGTGCTGTTATTAACAGTCACCAACCCCACCTCAATTTTTGACATATGCAGAATATTGTTGATCAGATCGAGCAAATGTTCCCCGCTGCGGCTAATAATTCCTAAGTATTCCTGTTGGTCGATACCGAGAGCTGGGTCACGCGCCAGCAGTTGGCTGAAACCGAGAATTGCGTTGAGGGGAGTTCGCAATTCGTGGCTCATATTCGAGAGAAATTCGCTTTTGGCCCTGTTGGCTCTGTCGGCTTCTTCTTTGGCTTTTTCCAGGGCTATTTCTGCTTGTTTGCGCTCGGTAATATCGCTAGCTGTGCCTGTTGTGCTGGTGATGTTTCCTTCAGCGTCCAAGCGCGCGATCGCCTTCGTATTTACATCAATCGGTCTGCCGTCTTTTCCTAATACTATACTTTCGTACTGAAACGCAGCCTCTCCCGTCCGCAAGCGCTGCTGAAGTTCCCAGTTCCAGTCTATTTGTGATGGCGCTAAAAAATCGCTAAAAGAACAGCCGAGCATCTCTTCAGGGTCGTAACCGTAGATTTGTTTCACTGCTTGGTTCACAAAAGTAATGTGTCCGTCTGCATCGCAAGACCAGATAATATCTTGGGAAGCTTCTACTAAATGGCGATATTTTTCTTCGCTCTCTGCTAAAGCTATTTCTGCCAGCTTGCGGGGGGTAATGTCCATCAAAGTTGTGAATACTTTTGTCACTTGCCCTTGTTGGTTGACAACTGCTTCTCCTCTGGCTTCGATGTAGCGGATGAAGCCACCTTCACTTGTTTGTGACGGGTAATTATCCGCAGCAATTGTCGGTTCCGGTCGCAAAATTCGATATTCCAAACTGTAGGATTGCCCGCTAGCAATAGCAGCGTCGATCGTTGTTTGCCACTTCTGCCGATCGTCTGGATGCACGTATTGCGGAAACTGAGTTAGTGTTGGCGCAGCCTGGGTTGAATCGAGACCGAAAATTCGAGATAATTCTTCCGACCAAGTAGTTGTGTTTGTCAAGAAATCACATTCCCAATTGCCGACGCTGGCGATTCTTTGCGCTGCTGCTAAAGAAGCCGCTACAGCTCGGAGTTTTTCTTCAGCTAATTTGCGATCGCTAATATCTTGAATCACAGAAATCACGCAGGTTTCGCCATGAATGTCAATGATTTCTGCTGACAGCAGCCCGGTTCTGAGTTCCACACTTTTAGTGCGAAAATCAAATTCGTAGTTGAGAACAATTTTTTTTTCGTCTAACATTTTAAACAACTCGGCGTGGGCTTGTTTACTTTCCCAAAGATTCAAATCAAGCGCCGTGCGATCGAGAATTTCTGCTGCCGAATAACCGATTGTCTGGCAAAATGCCTCATTAATTTCTAAATAACGACCGTCTTTAAGTCGGGTAATACTAATCGGGTTTGGAGAAGAACGAAAAGCTTTAGCAAACTTTTCCTCAGACAAGCGTAGTTGTGCAGTCCGCTCCTCAACTAAAGTTTCCAATTCTTGATTCAGCTTTTGGAGTTGAGCATTTTGTTCCGCTAATTGCTTCTCCATAAAATAGCTGTTGACCGCTTCTTTTACGGTCAACTTCAAATCTTCTGACTGCCAAGGCTTCGATATGTAGCGGTACAATTTAGCATATTTAATAGTATTCGCTACTGCTTCAAGGTCTGCTTGCCCCGTCAGCATAATTTTGATCGTTTTTGGCGAAATTCTGTGAATCTGCTTCAGCAATTCGTCTCCTTTGATATGGGGCATGAGATAGTCGGAAATCACTGCCACGATTTCGCAGCCCTCTGCCAGCAATTCCTCGATTAACTCTAAAGCATCTTCAGCCCCTTCAGCGGTTTCTAATAAGTGTTCTTCTCCCAGGGTTTTTTTTAACTCAATTTTCAAACTTTCAAGGATTATCGGTTCGTCATCCACGCAAATAATGACAGGTTTATTTTTCATAGTTTTGCCAAACCAGATTTTATAGTTTCTACTAACTCTTTGCCGTCCCACGGCTTGTACAAGCAGCGGTGCAAATTTGCTTGCTCTTTCACCCGTGTTATTGCTACTTCGTCGGCTTGCCCGGTCAGCATGACTTTCACAATATTGGGATATTTTTGGTGAACCAAAATCAAAAACTCATCTCCTTTAATACCTGGCATTAACCAATCAGATACTATGACCAAAATATCGCTTTCATCTTCTTCTTGAATTTCCTCTATAATTTCCATAGCTTCATCTGCATTTTCTGCTACTTCGTAGAGGTAAGCATCCCCAAATTCTTTTTTAAGTTGAATCTTTAAACTGTTTAAGACCACAACTTCGTCGTCAACGCACAAAATTACTGGTTTGGGCATAAAATTTTACTCCTCTTTGATTTTTTAATTGGGGGGCGTTTTCCCCCAGGTTTTTAATTGCTATCAGGGATTTCGATGGGCAAATATACAGTAAATTTGGTTTGACCTGGCACGCTTTCTACTTGCAGTTCACCTTGGTGTTTTTCAAGGATTTTTTGAACTATATCTAATCCCAAACCGCTGCCTTCTCCTGGAGGTTTAGTTGTGAAAAAAGGCTCAAAAATTCTCGGCATAATCTCTGGGGGAATGCCTTGGCCGCTGTCGGTAATACTGACTGATATTGCGTTAGCTTGGTGTTTAACATCAATTTTTAACACTCCTTTGTTGTTCATCGCTTGTAAAGCATTGTGAAGCAAATTTGTCCAAACTTGATTGAGTTCATCAGGATAGCATAGCACAGAGGGCAAATCAGTACCATAGTTTCTGACTACTTCCACACCGTGTTTGATTTGGTAGTGGTAAAGCATTAAAACAGTATCAATGCCGTCAGTAATATTAGCGATCGCCTTGGAACCCAACTGGTCGTAACGAGAGTAGCTTTTCAAAGCAAAAACGATTTTGGCTGCCCTATCTGTTGCAGTAGCAATATTTTTAGTGCTTTTTTGTACCGTAGCGAATTGGTAGGCGGTTTGTAAAATATTTGGACTTTGGCGGTCTTTCAACAAAGGTAAAAAAGGTTCTACATTATTGCCGATTCCAATATCTAATAAGGTACAGGCAAGGCTGTCGGCGTCGTCAATCTTTTCTGCTTCTAATTGCCGCTGCAAAAGTTTTTTTAACTGACGTTTTTCTTTACTAGATAAGGTGTCTGTTTCTTGGGTTGACTTGTGCAGCAAGGCAAAGAAATCCTGCCGCCGTTCCGGGGATAGTTGTTGGAAAAATATCGGCAACTGCTGCAATTGTTCGGCCCAGAAGTCGGCGATGTTCTGCACCGAGGAGCGAATCGCCCCTAAAGGAGAATTGATTTCGTGGGCAACTCCGGCAATTAACTGTCCGAGGGCTGCCATTTTTTCTGATTGAATCAGTTCTTTTTGAGTGCGCTTCAGTTCTTGCAGGGTATGAGCTAATTCTGTATTTTTTTGGCACAGCGCTGACTCTGCTAATTTTCGGGCGCTGATATTGCGGGCTACCCAAATTACTGCATCTTTTGAGAACAGAGAAATGCAGGCAGAAAACCAAATTTCGCGACCGCCAACTGTTAAGCTGTAGTCAAAATTGAGCGTTTGTTGTGTCTCTAACACTTGCTGAACTAACACCCACCAATCATCCGGGTTGTCGTCGTCAAAAAAATGTTCTATCGTCAGGCTGACTATATCGCAATCCGGCTCAGAAAACGCTGCCACATTCGTCGGCAAAACTTCTATGTTGCCATGAATATCTAGCACTAGAACGATGTCGGTCATCGCTTCAAAAACTGCGCGGACTTTGCTTTCAGAAAAGTGCAATTTTTCTTCTATTAATTTGCGACCGCTAATTTCTTGCTGCAATTCTTCGTTACTGGCTTCTAGTTGAACCGTGCGGTCTAAAACTCGCTGTTCGAGTTCGGTGTTGAGGCGGCGGACTTCAGCTTCAGCGGTGGCGCGGTCTTGTATTTCCTTTTTTAACTGACTGTTAGCGTTAATTAATTCTAAAGTTCGCTGTTGAATTTCTTCTTCTAAATTTTCATTTAAAATCCGCAACTTTTCCTCTACTTCTGTTCTCCGAAACGCTTCTTTTTGCAAGTGTTCGTTCATTTGTTTTAACTCCTGAATGTTTTCGGCAACTGTTTCCTGCAAAAGCTCGACATTCGCGTGCATTTCTACTGGATCTAAGGCTTGCAGCAGGGTACTTTCGGTCACAATACCGGCTAAATATCCTTCCTCATCTACCACCACCAAGCGCCGGATGCGGTGCTGCTGCATTAATTGGTGAGCCTGCCACAATGTGGCTTTTACGTGCAACGGTATCAGGGGAAAACTCATCGCGGCGGTGACAGGAGTGCCGGCAAAATCGAGTCCAGAAGCTTGGAATTTAACAATGTCGCGTTCTGTAATTATGCCGACAGGTTTCTGATTTTTGTTGTCGCTGTCAGTGCAAATGACTGTGCAGCTTTTGCGCTGGGTTGTCATCTGTTTTGCGACTTCTAAAACTGAGGCGCTGGTTGAGGTAACTATTACTTCTGCGCTCATAATTTCTTCAACGCGCCGCATTTGCAGTAAGTCGCTCGGTTTCAGGATTTGACGGAGGCTTTCGCAGGTGATGGCACCCAGCAAGTTGCCGCGTTCGTCTGTGAGGGGCAAATGACGGATTTTTGCCGTTAGCGCAGCCCTCGAAGAGGATCGAAATATGCTCAATACCTTGAAGATATTCCCCGCTTTATCGAGGTTCAGGGCGATCGGATTTTCAGTCATTACCTCAGAAATGGCTACCCCTGCTAGCGGTATTTCGCTAGCAGTTATTTTCACAACATCGCGCTCTGTAAAAATTCCGAGCAGTTGCTGCTCAAACGCGATTAAAATGCAACTGGCACTCGCCTGAGTCATGGCAGCGATTGCGACTTTCAAGGGTGTGTCTGGAGGCAGCACCGGCGGTTTGGGGTCGATCGCCTGTTCTAGCAAGCTGTGGGTATCAGAAACTGTTCTTGACATGGGCAAATCAAGGGGGGTAGATGAAAGCGGAACCGGCTATTAATACCATTTTAGATTTCAGATTTTACAGTGGCGGCACCCTGACCGCAATCGAGGTTTGACACCAGTCTAGAGTTGCATTTTTAGTCGCGCATCGGTATGCTTGTTAGTGCGATCGCGCTCAACGGCGATCTGAATTGACACAATAAACGTCCTTTGACCGATCGCTGATGTTACTTCTATTTTACCCGAAGGTTTTTCTACACTTTTTTAACAATCTCCACTCCCAACCCGCTGGCTTCGCCGGCGGGTTTTGTGGTAAAGAACGGCTCAAATATTGGCAAAATCCCGGGGAAATTCCCTTACCGCTATCCGTGACGCTGACGAGCAGGTTCTAATTTTACGATCTCACCTCTACTGTTAAAAGTCGGAAATTGTCCATCGCTTGTAAAGCATTGTGAATCAGATTTCTCCAAACTTGATTTAGTTTGTCTGGATAACACAACAATTCAGGCAGTCAAACTTGATAATTTATGACAATTTTTACTCCGCGTTTTAGTGGTTGTAATAAAGAGTTAATATATTTTCAATGCTGTCAGTAATATTGGCAATTACTTTTCTCCCGTACAGTGAGAGCGAGAATATATTTTTAAAGCAAAAACTACTTTTGCTGCTCTATCTGTAGCAGCAGATGCTCTGCTTGGCAAGGTGTCGAGAAAGTGCAGGGAATATCGGCCTGACTCAGGCAGTTAAGCACCGCTTGATGAAATACTTGATTGCACTGCAAGTTTATTGATTTTTTGAGTTAAGCGAGCAGGTTGCTAGACGCGGCAATTTCATGTTAGAGGTCTGCAAGCTCGCTATTGCAAGACAAAATAGGAATATTGATATTTGTGTTTGTCAAATAACCGACAACTTCAAAATCTCCGTTTTTTAGCGCACTTTGATAGCTTTATAGGAACATTGGCAGGGTTTACCTGACACGATATATGCTGTGAGCGATACAAGCTGCTACTACATATAGTATCCTGCCTCAGAGGCTTTTGGCATTGAACATTGATACTAAGTTTAAAGCCAATTTGCCTAACTTATTTGCCGATTCAATGTCTTGAGATTCACCGTTGAAAACGACGATCCAAGCCGCGTAGAAAAAGGCATAAATCGGTGAATTCCCCTACTGCAACACTTCGGATAGTTTTCGATGGTAAACCGTAGAATAAGGGTTTCAGGGTGATGAATGTGAGGGCTTCGCTTGCCGAGGTACACTATAGGCTTTCTGGTAAATCAAGGGTTTGAGACTACGACCTCAACACTTAGTTCGCTTCGCACGCAGACCGAAGAAACCCAGTTTACTCGTATATTTGTCGTTCCTGGTCGCAAAATTTTTCGTAGGGGAATAAGCGTCCCCATGCTTAAGCCCTGAAACTGTCCGAAGTGTTGCAGTAACTCGTACTCCAGAAAACCACGGTGCCTGCAATTGTAAATAATAACCCTGTCTTTGCGCGCAAGCATTCAAGGCAGGGTTATTATTGAGTATTCGGAATTCTCTGCGGTGAAGCGATCGCACTGCTGCCGGATTTGGCTGCCGAGCAGTGTACTACTCGCCCAATCGAGTTATTTTAGCGCTGCGTTCGGCCAGCATCAGCAGTACATAAATAGTCATTACATAGCCGGCGGCCATAATGGGAATAATTAGAGGAATATCGCGATAAATCATAATTAGAACCAAAAGTCAAGGACTAGGGGGAGGAGGACAAGTTCAAGACCTACTACATTAAGTCAGCACGCAAGACCATGCCTTGGTTCTGAAGGCTGCTTTTCCAGATCGAGCCTCCGGGAACATTTAGGCGTTCCCGGTCATCAATAATGATTTACTGCTTTACAGATGCTTAAACAGCCTAAAACTATCCACTTTAGCTGCTTTGAGCTACCGTGCACATTAAGATGCGCTACTCTTAACTTCTGAAAACTTTTAGCCACGAGTAACTAAAAATATGTCCCAGAAATTTTTGCTGCGATCGACTAACAAGGCTGGCTCTACGAAACTCTTACAGGCACCTAAAAGCTACCTGCCAGTCTGGCTGTACTTAATGTATAGAATTGTTTAAATCCTTAATACCCATAGTAACACAGGGTTTCTGGGATTTAGAGATTTTTTGGCAGTGTCCTTAACAATTCGATACAATAGGGGCAACCCCTCTGGCCGCCGGATGGGAGTCACCCGAGAGCCATCGGGCGGCAGATGACAAATAACTGCCGATCGCCTAGATTTTTCTTTTCTATTGCAGAGAATTACCTTAAAATAAAGATATGATCTGTAAAATTTTGTTACTTTACGGCTTGAGTCGGCGTATCCATGATCTCTAGCACTCTCCTATTTTCCTCGGTTGAACAAGACCTGCGACTGTTGACAGAAAACTTAAAACAGTTAGTGGGTGCCCGTCATCCCATCTTGTACGCGGCTGCAGAATACTTATTCGGCACAAAGGGAAAACGGGTGAGACCCGCAATCGTTCTGTTGATGGCCCGGACAACTATGCCCGATCGGGAAATCACGGAAAAACACCGCCGCCTCGCTGAAATCACGGAAATGATCCACACAGCTAGTCTAGTCCATGACGACGTGGTGGACGAGTCGGATCTGCGGCGGGGAGTGCCGACAGTTCACAGTCGGTTTAACAACCGAGTGGCAGTATTGGCGGGAGATTTTCTGTTTGCTCAATCGAGCTGGCATTTGGCAAATCTGGACAACCTGCCAGTAGTCAAACTGCTTTCAGAAGTGATTATGGATTTAGCTGAGGGGGAAATTCAACAGGGACTAAATGGATTTGACACCAGCTTGTCGATCGAAGCTTACCTAGAAAAAAGTTATTACAAAACAGCGTCTTTAATTGCCAACAGTTCCAAAGCAGCGGGCTGTTTGAGCCAGGTTTCACCGGAAATAGCAGACGATTTGTACAACTACGGTCGCAACATTGGTTTGGCATTCCAAATAGTAGATGATATATTAGATTTCACCGCTTCAACGGAAACTTTGGGGAAACCCGCAGGCTCGGATCTCAGAAGCGGTAATCTGACAGCACCAGCACTATTTGCCCTAGAAGAAAAGCCTTTCTTGGAAGTTCTCGTCGATCGGGAGTTTGCTCAAGAAGGAGATATAGAGCAGGCCCTGGCACTGGTAGAAGATTCTAAAGGAATAGAACGATCGCGAGAACTAGCCACACATCACGCACAGAAAGCCGTCGAATACTTAGCTGCGCTGCCCCATTCAGAACCCCGTCAAGCTTTGATTGATTTGGCTGAATACGTTTTGAGCAGACTTTATTAGAGGTGAAAAAGTTACACTTTATTGGTAATGGGAAATTGGTAATGGGTAATGCCCTATTACCAATTAATAGAAAATTGAGTTGTTTAGGCAATATCCGGCGGTGGAGCCGATCGATACTGTTGCAAGTAAACATTAATTAAGCTCTGTACTTGCTCGCGAGGGATTTCCGTTCCCACTTCCTGATTGCCGGGATTTTCAAAAAAAACAATGCTGTCGAGACCTTCAAGAGCTATCATCTGAAATAAAATGTGAGTGACAGGCAAAGGCACCGGTCTGAGACGATCGCCCGCAGCAGCCGCGGCCTGTGACGCATCTTTAAGAGCGCTCCAAGCATAAATCACCCTCTTCTCCCGTCCCGGTTGCTTGAGATTGCTCAAAACCACCATCGCCCAACTTTGGTCTACCGCTTGCAGGATCGAGTATTCGAGGTGCTGTAGCTGTTGGGCAATTAACACCAGGGCCGGGGCGATCGCCTTTAAGATTTGTGGCGTCGAACCGTCGGGCGGAGCTTTTTCGATCAGTGTTTGAATCTGTTGGTCTAAATCCATCAGTCAGTTAATTTGAGATTTGAGTTTAAGAATTTCAGGGTAACAGGTGCGCGTCCAAGTATGTGATACCCAGCACTGCCCGCTATAAAATGTAAAATCCCAAATTTAAAGTCCCAGGGTGTGCTAGTTTCATTGTTAGCTGTAAACTATCATGCGGGAAATCTGCCAGAGCGTGGAAACCATATTTCAACTGCTGTTAGACGAACTCAAAAAGTCCACTCGCGCGTCTGAGCAGAACTGCCGGGATGTAGCAGGACGACTCGCAGCAGAAGTCAACAGGATATGCACCGAAAGCCAGCGGATTCAAGCCTCTGGAGACATAGAAGGTTCTGCCCTAAGTCTCGCCCATCACCGCTTGCAACAATGCCTCCACTATTACAATTTAGGCTCCGGGCCCGGGCGAGTAGAATTGCACAGTACCCTCAGCGCGATCGTCTATCGCTACATCACCCCACCCCAGGTGCAGTCTAGCTATCAGGCGCGAGTAGAACTGATCAAAGATTTTTTGCAAGGATTTTATCTGGAAGCTTTAAAGGCATTCCGGCGCGAAACCCAACTGCTACCCACCTACAGTCCCCGCACTCGCTTAGAACTAGCAGAGTACATGGCCTTTGTAGAGCGCTTTGGCAAGCGGCGCATTCCTTTACCTCGGAACCGCAGCCAGCAACTAATTATTTTACGGGCCCAAACCTTTTCCCAGCAGCAGCCCAAAGAAACCTCCGTAGATATGGAACAAGCCGCCGACGGAGGGGCTTCAGATTCCGACCAAACTTGGAACGACACCTCGGTGCACTCCGTGCGGGAAGCGATGGCAGGACAGGGTTCGGCGGCAATTCGTCCGCTAGGCGACGAGTCAGAATCTCTGCGGCAAAACGTGATTGACGAATTAGTCGCTTACTTGAAAGAGCGCAGCCAACAAGACTGCGCTGATTACTTCGTGCTGCGCTTGAAAGACTTACCGACTAATGAAATAGAGTCGATCCTGGGCATAACTCCCCGCCAAAGAGACTATTTGCAGCAGCGCTTCAAGTACCATTTGCTCAGGTTCGCCATGTCGCACCGCTGGGAACTCGTTCACCAGTGGCTGGAAGCAGACTTAGATCGAAATCTGGGTTTGCTGCCTTCTCAGTGGCAGGATTTTGGCGAGCAAATTGGTCCAGAGGGACAGCGTTTGCTAAAGTTGAAGCAACAGGGTCTGTCAGAGTCAGCGATCGCCCAAACCCTGGGCAGCACGGTAGCCCAGGTACAGAAGCGGTGGTTTAAATTGCTGGAACTTGCGTGGGAATTGCGAAATCGTTCAGATTCCGGAGAAGGGGCATCTAGTGATGAATAACGAAACGAACAGGGATGCAGAGGCTTTCGAGCGCCATTTTTTAGACTGGATATTGCAGGCGCCAATCGCGAATGCCTCTAGTGAAGATGAGGAAAACTTCAATCCGTCCCCTCGCTCACAAGAGTGGGGCGAAACAGAAGAGACTTCCGGGGTGGAATACTGGGAATGGGACGAACCAGACCCGCTGGACTATCAAGTGGGGGCGCACAGCAATGCACCCGCACAACCGCTGACAATTGGAGAAATACCGACCGTGCAAGACCGTTTTCAGACCTTGTTAAAAGAAAGGCTTAGAGCCGAAATTGAATCTAACCCGCCGCTGTTCCCCTGGGAAACAGAATTCAAAAGCTACGACCACGATTACCCAGACGATGTAGCCCCGCAATGGGTTCCCCCCCTGCACCTCTGGACTCCCCAACTACAAAATATCAAGTGGGGCCGCCTGCCAATTCCGATCGCCGAAAAGGTTTTTGCTCAACTGCTAGAACCTTGTCAGGAACTGGTAATGTCGTCGCTGCGGGAAGGCTCGAAGTTAGTTCGCGCTGTAGATAGCTTGTTTCCGGGCCAGTCTCAGGAACTCAATGAATTAGCTGGTTTAGTGCTCAGAGGTTCTTTGCGGGGATTTTTAGATTTTGAAAATTTCCCAAATTACGAAGCGGCGACTACCGATCAACAAATGGTGCTGTCGCTGTTGGCCGCCAGGGAAATCCTTGAGTCTCTAACTTTGAATTGTCCTGTGAATCAGCCGCCGGTTTCGCGGGAGTGGCTGACTGGTTTGGGTTCGCTGACTCTAGAGGCTCAATACCTGTCGAACCGCAACAGAGAACAGCCAATGCCGTGTTTAAGAGTTGAGTGCCAATTTCCCGGGGCAGGAAGTTTGGAACTCAAGGGAGGAGATGCCGAAACAACTGCACAGCGTCCGAATTCGGGGCATTTAAGTGTGGAGTTGTTCGATCCGCAACCTGACAAGACTTATGCCCTAGAAGTTCGATTCCAAAACTTCGAGACCAGACCTTTGATGTTTGCTATTCGTCCAATTTTGGCAGGACAAAATAGCAACTAGAAAGGTCTAATTAGAGTAAATAATTTAGGTTTTTACTCTGCGGTTTGACCTCACACAAAAACCGATGCAATTCCTCGACTTCTATCGCGGAAAGCCAAAAATTTTAGATATTAGTTAAATCCCTCTCAGATTCATCTGTGGATAAAATCTAAAATCTAAAATCTAAAATCTAAAATCGTTGGATGGGTGCACATGACAACTGATAACCTGCGAAATATACCTGTTTTGGGTAAGCTGTGGGAGCAGATTGAGGCCATGCCTCCGCCGGTGATTGAGGATTCTTTACTGCTGCGAATCCTAGTTCAGTTGTTAGTAATTGTGGGAATTGTAGCTACTGACGTTGCTGCCGAAGAAGCCCAGAACCTGTGGGCTGTGCCTGTTAGTATTTTGGGAGCAACTTGGAGTTGGTACCGCCGCCGCGATCGCAATGTAGCTGCTAAGTTCTGCATAGCTATTGGAATGCTGGTGGCGCTGTTTGCTTTTTTTAGCCGCTTGGTGGGAGAATTGAATGATACGCGGTTAGTTTTAGCGCAACTGTTAATTCAACTCCAAGTGCTGCACAGCTTCGATTTGCCCCGCCGCAAGGATTTGGGCTACTCGATGGTAATCGGGCTAATTTTGTTGGGGGTAGCAGCGACTCTCAGCCAAACCTTGACTTTTGGGCCGCTGTTATTGGTGTTTTTGGCTTTAGCGCTTCCGACTTTGGTTTTGGATTATCGATCGCGCTTGGGATTTTTGAAGCCAGAAGCCATTGGCGAAACAGCAAAAGGTAAAGAGAAAAATGAAAGCCTGTCGCTATTTGCTGCTACTTTATCCCCAAAGTATTTTGCTTTGCTGCTGCTGATAACTGTCGGGTTGGGGCTGACTATTTTTGCGTTTTTGCCGCGCCTCCCAGGCTATCAATTGCGGACTTTTCCGGTGAGTGCTCCCATTCAATATCAGGGCGAGTTTGACTCCCGCAGCATTCTGAATCCGGGGTATGTCAGAGGAGGAGATAAAAAAGGAACTGGCGGAGGAAAGGGGAGAAACCCAGACTCTGGGCCAGGAGAGGTGGACTCTACTTTTTATTACGGTTTCAACCAGCGCATCAATCAAAATTTGCGGGGGGAAATGAAACCCCAAGTGGTGATGCGGGTGCGATCGCAGGCGGCGGGTTTTTGGCGGGTGTTGGGCTTCGACAAATACACCGGTCAGGGTTGGGAAATTTCTCGCAACGAACAAGCTTTTAAGGTGAATAGACCTAGGTGGTCTTATCAATTTTTTCTGAATCCTTTTCCCAATGCGCCCCGCACTCAAGAGGTGATTCAAAGTTATACTATTGTTGCTCAGTTGCCGAATTTGATTCCGGCTTTAAACAAGCCGAAGGAACTTTATTTTCCGACGACAGAGGTGGCGATTGATGCGGAGGGGGGTTTGCGATCGCCTGTGGAATTAGCGGAAGGTTTGACTTATACGGTGATTTCTAATGTGCCTTTTCGCGATCGAGCTCTGTTGGGTAAAACTGGTACTAATTACCCGAAAAACATTCGCAAGTTCTATTTAGATGTTCCGCCCAAAATTGCCGCCAAGGTGCGGGCAAAAACAGAGGAAATATTGCTAGCAAGGACGAGAGTAGCTAAATCAGATAGATCGATCGATTCTCCTTACGAAAAAGCTTTGTACTTAGCTCAATATTTGAAGCAAAACCCGAATTATAAAATTGAAAAAGCTTTGCCTTATTTAGAGGAAAGTGAAGATTTAGTCGAGGGTTTTTTGTTTGGCTACAAAAACACCCAGGGCGGCAAAAAAGTTACAGGTGGATATCCAGACCACTTTTCGACGGTACTGACAATTATGCTGAGGTCGATCGGGATTCCAGCGCGAATGGCGGGCGGTTTCGATACGGGGGAATTTAACCCGTTTACTGGTTTGTATGTTGTGAAAAATACCGACGCTTTCTTGATGACGGAGGTATATTTTCCCAATAACGGCTGGTTTGCTTTTAATCCGATTCCCGGTTATCCGCTGATTCCGGCTTCGGTGGAAGACAACCAGACTTTTAGTGCGCTGGAATCGTTTTGGAAGTGGATAGCGGGTTGGCTACCGACTCCTCTCAGAAGCGGGCTCGATTCAGTTATAGGTTTTGTAATTGGCTGGATAAGTTTGATTCTGGGCTGGTTTTTGGGGCAGTTTGCGAAGGGCTGGGTGGGGTTGTTTACTGGTTTGATTGGTGCGATCGCATTTGGCTTCTTTGGCTGGTTAATTTGGCAACTGTGGCGCAAGTGGCGCTACCGCCGCTGGCTGGCGAAATTGCCGCCGGTGGAGGGGGTTTATCAGCAAATGCTGAAGGATTTGGCGAGTCGGGGATTTGCCAAGCAGAAAGCTCAAACGCCTTTGGAGTATGCTGAGGCAATGCGGCGCGATCGTGCAACTGATGAAGCCGAGGTGATTGATGAAGTTTCGCAAGCTTACGTGCGGTGGAAGTACGGCGGCGAAGCGGGAAATTTGGGTCAGTTGCGGCAGTTGGTAGAAAATTTGAGGCGATCGCACTTGAAGAAACTCAAAAAGCTAAGATAATATAAATTCTCAGTCGGACACGGCGCCGTGTCCTGACTGTGGTAATATGAATATCGCGAAAATCGCAAATAATAATTTACCGTGCCGATGGTAGCTTGAGTTCGATACCCAGTTTTTGACCGACATCGATCGTCTTATTGGCCAAATCAACAGCACCTCCGATACCAACTCCGATCGCAGCCGCCGTCGCTGCAATAGCTTTTAAACTTTTCTTTAATCTGGCTTTATTCCATTGGTTTTCCGGTTTCTTAATTTCCGCTTCGACATCTTCAATATCGATAATTACACCCTCGCGAATGTCTTCTGGAAACTGGGCGGCGGTTTCACGCATTGATGAAATTAGTTGTAGCAGTTCGGCGGTATTGGCGTTATTATTTTGGATAAATGCGTTATTCCTAACTGTGGCGTTGTCGCTGCCAATCACACCAGACATCGGGCCGTTGAAGTTGTTGGTTTTGGAAGAATCTTGAGTCATTTTTTTACCGTTAACGTTGATATTGAATTGAATGCTAGAAGAATCTCCAAAATCGGGGCGATCGATTCCAGAAATTCGCTCTTTCTCTTCCCATCGTTGCAAATTGTCCGGGAAATCTTCCATCAAGCCGCGCACGTTCACCATTTGATAAGATTTTTGGCATTCGGCTTTGTAGCAGTGGTTTGCCAAACGGACGCGCAGCGCTTCAAAATCGTAGAGGTGAGGGTCTTGGCTGCCTTGGCATCGTTCGCAATTGCAGGGGATTAATTCTTGGTATTTTAGGCGATTGTCATAAGTAGCATGAATTTTCCAGAGTTCGTGGCGGATACGGTCTAAAAGGGATTTTTTCTGGTTGCCGGAAACTCGAATGCCGATTTCTCGTTGGTGGTAATTCTCGATAACTTCGGCTTTGGCGTAATTGTCGGCTAGGATGACTCCATCGCGCCAGACAATATCCCCCCTACCCTTTGGTAAATCGGATTGAGGGCGGTATATTAACAAGTGCATTTCTACGATAAAGCGGGTAATGATGCCTTTGGGCATGAAATCGTATTCGTAGCGCAAAATCAGGTTATCGGTGTCGTCCCAAGCGTAATCGGGCGTTTCCAGGGGTAGAAGTTGCGGGGCGATGTATTGTCCGGGTTGGCAGGGGATTTCGTAACACAGTTTAAAGTGTTTCATTAAGTGGAGTAGTTCGTCCTGCAAGTCTCGGTATTCTCTTTCGCACCAGATTTGTTTGAGGTTTTCCTGGGTGAAATACCCGCAGTTGGCGATGACTTCTGCGTTGTCGGCGACTTCTTTTTCGTCAGTAATTTCTTTCTTGCTGATGACTTTGTAAACAGCATTGGTTGCCAATTCGGGACGCAGAATGACTATGTTTTTGAGGATGGGGTCTTTTTGGAAGTGGAGGATAATTCCCAAGTCGTGAAGGTATTTGCTGAGAGTCAGCATGGCGGGTTTATCGGATTTTTTAAAGCCTTGGCTGGCGCAGATGTCGAAAAATTCGCTGACTGCGATGTGGGTTTGGCGTTGGGAATAGTTTTCTAAAATGTGGCGGACGCTTGCCCAGCGTTTGGGAACGGGCGTGCTGATGTGGTCGAGGGTGGCAATGCGGTTTTGGAGGGCGCGTTGGAGTTCTGCGAGTCCGCGATTGCTGGCGAGGTTGGTGGTGAGGGGTTTTTCTATTAGGTTGTCAAAGTCACGACGCAGTTGGGAAACGTTGATTTCGCAGCGACGGTCTTGTTTTTCGTTCTGGACGAGAAAGACGGGACTGCTGTTGCTGAGGAGTTCGACGGCACTCAGCCAGTAGCAGAGGTTGGGGTTTTGGCGGCGGTTATCGACGAGGAGGACGTACAGGGAACGTTCGGTGAGGAAAAATTGGTGGGTGGCGTGGTAGATTTCCTGTCCGCCAAAGTCCCAGACGTGAACGCGGAAAGGTTTGCCGTTGGGTTGTGGGAATTCCCAGCGCATCACATCGATGCCTTCGGTGGCGGGTTCTCGTTCTTTGAGTTGGTAGTCGGTATTGAGGAGTTTGTTTGCTAGGGTGGTTTTTCCCGCTTCGCCTTCGCCGACAATCAAAAGTTTGGCTTCGTTGAGTTCTTCGGTGTCGTTGGGGTCACGAGTTTGGAAGTAGAAATCGAGAATGGTACGCAAATCGCCAGGACTTTTATAGAAGTCCTTTTCGCCCAGAATTTCCGGCGGAATTGGTATCGGATTGCCCCGCAAATCCAATTGTTCCAGTTTCTCCATTTTGCCCAGAACTTCGGGAATTTCTGTTATCTGATTGTTCCAGAGGTTAAGTTTTGTCAGATTGGACAAGGAGGCAAGCGCTTCGGGAATTTCTGTTATCTGATTGTTACTGAGGACAAGTTCTGTCAGATTGGACAAGGAGGCAAGCGCTTCGGGAATTTCTGTTATCTGATTGTTACTGAGGTAAAGTGTTGTCAGATTGGACAAGGAGGCGAGCGCTTCGGGAATTTCTGTTATCTGATTGTTCCAGAGGTAAAGTTTTGTCAGATTGGACAAGGAGGCGAGCGCTTCGGGAATTTCTGTTATCTGATTGTTACTGAGGTAAAGTGTTGTCAGA